>JBJFHZ010000059.1:0-2429 GCA_051894075.1 Eubacterium sp. | reverse complement strand
GATTGCGATAGGTAAGAGTTTGATGTTATCTCCGTCTTTTCCCCCGCTTAGCACCGTGCATGCGACTTTCACCGCACACGGCGCCCCCTCATTATGAAATAATCGTTAGATTAGTAAGAAATTCAAAGCTATAGAAACTATTTGAGGTCAATTTTACTGTTTCCTGCCATAATACGCAGTTTGTTGATTTTATCAAGAGTTTTCGTATCAGGTGCAACTAAGTCCAGATATGCTCGTATGGTTTCCGTTTTTGTCGCATGAATAAGAATATGCACATTTCGATGCAATATTATCAGATTTGAATACTCGTCCGTACCACCCATATTTATCGGTGTTTTATGATGACAATGTATTTCATCTATTGATAATTCCATACCCATAACAGCACATCTACCATACTGTGCCGCATATAAGGAAATTCTGTTATCCATATACTCAATACTTCTGCGTGGTTCTTTTATACGCATAAGAGCTAACATGACCGCCGTATTGATTTTTAAGTTTCGATGAATTTCCTCTCGACCTTCTGCGGTATATTTACAAACTTTCTTTTTCTTGAACATAGGAGTTTTTGTCTGTATATATCCTATTGGGCAAACGGTTTTACTGCTCACAAATCGAATTTGCTTGCTTTTACCGTATTGCTTTCGGATATATACTTCATTGATATGTCCCTTTTTGGAAAGCCTGCCGTAAAGTCGATTTTTCATAACTGTTGACACATTTCTGTGTATTCCGTCACAGTCACTTGCTATCATTGTTGCAAATCTGTAGTAATTGTGAATACCTATAACCATTGAATTGTAAATTGCAACTTCCTTTGCTTCATCATCTCGGTCTTTAGTACGTGCAATTCGTTTGATTTGTTCAATTAGTTTTTCAGTTGCCCGTGATTTGGCTTTTGGGGTCATATGCGAGCGAACAACATATTTATTACGTTTCTTTACCGCTTTTAGTTCAAACCCCAAAAATTCAGAATAGTGTCTTTTTAAGTTTACTATTTTCGACTTTTCTTCACTGATTTCAAGCTTCAACCGTTCATTAAGCCATTGTTTGACTGCTATAAATACCTTCTCGGCATCACTTCTTTTACGGCAGAATAGCTTAAAATCATCTGCATAGCGTATAATATATACTTCCTTTAATTTAGTTGTATTTCGTAATGCTCCGTAGATAGATGATTTATTTTTTGTTCCGTTAGGTCTGATTTCACAACTGTATTGATATTTGGTCGGCATTTCTTCCCATTGAGAAGCTATCCACCAATCAAATTCATTTAATACAATATTTGAAAGCAACGGCGATAATATACCGCCTTGCGGCGTACCCTTTGTCGGATAAACTATATCACCATTTGGCATAACTATCGGAGCTTTTAACATCTCTCGGATAATGCATAACAACTTTTTATCCCTAATCCCCAAATGCCACATCTGCTGTATCAGCTTTGTATGGTTGACATTATCGAAAAATCCTTTGATGTCAACATCAACAACAAAATGTAAATTTTGCAGTTGTATCATTTTGTAACATTGTGCTATTGCTTGTTCCGCCGACCTGTTTGGTCTGAAGCCGTTACTGCGTTCAAAGAATTTTGCTTCACATATCGGCTCTAACACTTGTAAAATACATTGTTGTACCAATCGGTCAATAATAGTTGGTATTCCAAGCGGACGCATTTTTCCGTTAGGTTTAGGGATTTCTACACGCCTTACAGGTTTTGGTTTATACCACATAAGTTTTCGTTGCACTGCTTTTACATAACTTTCGACAGACATTTTTTCAATATCTTTGATAGTTAATTTATCAGTTCCCGCAGTATTACTGCCGCCATTCTTTTTGATATTCCTATATGCAAGACGGATATTTTCCTCACAAGATATTATTTCTAATAATTTTGTAAATATTTTTCCTTCTTGGCTGTCCGAATACAATTTATCAAAGATTGGCTGTAAATCATAGTATTCGCTATGTCTTAGTTTCTTTTGCTTTGTCATAGGCAACACCCCTTTCGGCATGTTTTTCTTTGTCTTACTCGAAGCTATGAATTTTCGTTACCTATAACTATATTTCATAATGACTGGTGGCTGTTGCTCCACCCCCATTACGGAGGTTTCATAGCTCGTGCCACTACTTTCACAGCAATTTAAGACGCTTATTTTCTTCGTCATCACCGTAATAATACGTTATGCTGTTTCCCACGTTCCGATAATTCTATCTGTACATATATATACTTAGGTGCTTTGCTCTGAGCCTGTCGGCTTGGATAGCGCCTGTAACGCTATAAGGTTTTTCATAACTGCCATTTTTACTAAACCTCACCGACTGCCATTTTTCAGGCAATCGCACATTTCTATGCGAGCCTCGGTTTAGACCCGTACATTCGCAAGTTCGTCAGACATTTCTGTCATTCTCACCATATATATTTT
>JBJFHZ010000058.1:0-52256 GCA_051894075.1 Eubacterium sp. | reverse complement strand
TCACTTTTCATGAATCCCGGATTTTCATTTCGATATTTTTTTACAGCGCCTTTTTGTTGCTAAATGTTATTGATATTAAAGGTTACTGTTTTTTCTTCATTTGCATTAAAGCTTATTTCCTGCTTTTCGTCTGACAATCCGCAGTATACGGTAATAGCTTGGTCAATGTCAGAGCTGATTACTGCTGTTGCCGTTCCTTCTTCCAAATCCCATTCAAGCTTTTCAACGGTTGCTCTTGTTCTTGCTTTGATACCTGTAATTTCACCCTTGTCAAAGCCTGTTTTCAAAAGGGCAGGTAATATCTCAATTTCTCCGTTATTTGAGTATACAAGGCTTTCGTTAATGATACCGAGATAACCTATAGCAAAATCGGTGCAGTAGCAGCTGCCTTGGTCATAATCGTGATTTGTCATAAGAGAATCATATCTGATTTTGTGATTCATAAGCTTAGTCAAAGCACTTGTAAGGCTGTCTCTGTCTTTAAGCCTTGCCGCAATAAGTGAACGGTGAACAAGTGCGTGGCTTGCTTCGTTTTCGCTTTCGCGGTTTTCAATAGCCTGCTCGCAGGCTTTTGTAAGTTCTTCGTTATCCTGTGTTTCAAACAACGGCCATACGCAGTAAAGATGACTTAAATGCCTGTGCTCGTTGTTTTCCTCAAAGGAGGTGGTTGCCCATTCCTTTAGTGCTCCTGTGTCGTCATAAAGATAAGGCGGGAGCTTATCAATAAGCTCTTCTAATTCAGATGTGTCAGCATCAGCGTTAATATTTTTTGTAACCTCAATGAGCATATTGATGTTATCTCTGCAGGCGGCAATGTCAATTGCGCAGTTTGCATCTGACGGACTTGGATAATTTGACGGATTGTTTTCTGGAGAATAGCTCGGCAGTATGCAGTATGTTTCACCGTCGTTAAGCGCTATTTTACCTTCTTCATAATGAATGGCACCGTCTTTATCGGTGTAGTATTCGGGAGAAAGGAGCTGTTGCCAGTAATTCACACTTTTTGTTAAAAGCGGAAGAAGAATATCCTCTTGAAGCCTTAAATATCCTCTGTCGGTGATTTCCTTGATTTGCTTATCGGTTAAATCCTTTTCAGTAACAGAAAGAACAGATTTTAGATTATTGAGGTCAAATTCATCGCTTAACGGAATTTGAATGTTTCCGTAGCATTGTAAGGTTTCAAAAAGCGGCTGAATCATCCAAGAGGTTCCTGCATTCCAATATCTGAAAGGATAAGGATAGCAGGTTTCGGTTATAACAGCCTTGTCACCGTCGGTATTTACAGGAGCCTGTATTGCATCTGTAAAGCCGTGGGTTGCGTATGCATTTTCCTCCCAGTCGGGAAGCTGACGTAATATAAAATATGTATAGCCGATAGGGGAGGAGGCTATGTTTGAGGTATTCATTGATGAGGTTTGCAATTTTACATTTGCGTCCATTGTATATTTACTGCCCCAACCGGTGTTCCATTCACCTGTCCACATACCGTACAGACGGCTTGTTGAATATCCGCTGCAGCAAAGATAAGCATATCTTCCTGCATAATATGTCCTTTGCGCAAGAGCTGAATTAATACTGTTGTCGCCTTTTTGCTTTTTTAGGAGCCCTTCGTTTGATTCTGTACTGCTTTCAAGCGTTAGCGTAACCGCATCAAACTGAGGCTGATATATTGCAAGATGATTTTCAAGTGCCTTATCATAATCAAAGCCTGCTTCTGTTTTATATTTATCAGCAATATCTTTTGCTTTGCTGTAAAGATTATCTGTCAGAGTAAAGGCTTCCTGATTTTCAAATTCATCATATTTGCCCATATCATATGTACGGTCGGAAATTGTTATAAGATATACGGCGTCGGCGTCGGTAATTTTAATACCGTTGTTTTCACCGCTGAACTGTGCTTCCTCTGTATTTTTATCTAAAATAACATTTTCTTTAATACCGCCTGTTGTAACAATATATGTAAATGTTGCATATCCGCCGTTTTTAAGCTCGCTGTTTTCATAATCGGGATAGTGAGCAACAAGGCAAAGATAGTCGCCGCTTTCACCGACAAGCTTTTTATACTTGAGATTAACCTCGTCACTGTCGCCGAAATTAGCAAGGGTGGAAATATCGTCAAATGATAATGTGGCGTTTATTTTTGCTCCTTCATCAGATGAGCTGATTTGAGTAATAACAGCATTGTCTGCCATAGAGGTAAAGGATTTTCTGTCCCAAGCACCGTCTTTGTTTTTGTAGTGAACACCTACCTGTGACGTTTCGTAATCGGTATATCTTAAATAATCAGATTTGCCCTTGCCATTAAGATTAATCCTCAACTGTCCGCCGGGATGAAAACGATAAACATCATCATAGCTTGCGTTGTCTGTAATATCCTCACCTTTAACAATAGACTGCTTAACTGATTCAAGCTCATCAAAGGTTTCAGGACAGTAGCGAACATTTTGATTCGGCATAATAAAATGCATATTTTGAAAAATAAATGTGTCTGAATAGGGAGAACCGCTTTCCACAAAGCCCTGTAAGCCGTTTCCCGATACCATGCCCTGTCTCCAGCTTTTTGTTTTATTTCTCTTGCTTTCGGAAAGCTCTGTATAGCTTTCGCTGTAGGATATTTTGTTCATATCCGTGAAAAGCTTGCTTATTACAGCAGAATTGTTCTTTCCTCCGCAGGCAGAAAGTGTAAAAACAAATACTGCACACATAAGCAGACAAATTGATTTTTTAATATAGATTTTCATATTTATATCACCTCGATAAAATTATAACACATTAATATTCCTGTAATGCGACATATTATCAGAATTAATGTCGCATTTATGAAAAGACAAAAAATAAGCACCGCTATATAGCAGTGCTTGCTTAATACTATTATCCGTAGATTTTTAACTTGTAGTCAAGCAGTTCCTGTTCATTAACATAAGCCGATAAAGCCCCTGCGGCAGTAACAGCCTTTCCGCCTGTGATATTTCCCAGTTCAATGCAGTCCTTAAGACTTTTATCATAAAATAAACCGTAAATAAAGCCTGCTAAAAAGGCGTCGCCTGCGCCTGTTGAATCGACATTTTTAAATTCATCAACGCTTTTAATAAAGAAATAATCATCACCGTCAATGCCGATACATCCGTCAGCATCAACCTTAACAACAACCTTTTCAAAATACTTTTTCAACTCATAAGCAGCGTCCTTTGGAGTAGCTTTGCCTGTAATTTGCATAGCCTCTTTTCTGTTAGGGGTGTAATAGTCGGCAATTTCAAGATATTTGCCGTATTTTTCAAAGGACAGCTCATCATCCCAGCCTGTGTCAAGGACCATAATTGTACCTTCAGACTTTAATTTACTGTAAACTTCTGCAAATCCGCCCGGTTGCATAATGCAGACCTTGGCACCCTTTGCCATATTGTAAAAGGTTTCGCAGGCTTTTTCGTCAGGCTCAATAGAGCCTTTGCCGTATGTATAAAAGGTTCTGTCCTTAGGAAGAATTATTGCCGAGGTAATATTCAGCGGTATTTTGTCACCGCTGTAAAGATTGACAGGGGATACGGAATTTTCTTCAAATCTTTCCTTTGCAAAATTTGAAAATATATCGTTTCCGAGCTCTGTGGCAATTTTTGCACTAATTCCAAGTCTGCCCAAATTTATGAGCGTTGCAGGTACTCCACCGCCAAGCTGTAATGAAAAATCCTTGCAGTAAAGCTCCTCGCCCACATCTGCCAGCCTGTCAAATCCTTGATAAAGCAAATCAACATTTGTTGCGCCTGCGCCTGTGACAAATTTCATATTTAACACCTTTTATTTTATAAATTAAAAAAACAGAGATATTTTAATTTCTCTGCCGAAGTTACATATTTTGAAAAAATCAAATGTATTATATTATAAAATCAACTTAATGTAAAGACCTTTTCTAAATATTTTCCTGTTGACTTATATAGTGGAAATATATTATAATACATTGGATAAAGAAAGGAATGTGATTTATGACTTTGCTTATAAAGAATGCGTTGGCATATATTGACGGTGTATTTAAAAAGTCAGATGTTCTTATTGAGAACGGGAAAATCAAGTCCCTTGGTATCACCATTTCTTCAAATGGTGCCGATAAAGTGATTGATGCTTTGGATAAGTATTTTTTAATTCCGGGTTTCGCAGATGTTCATACACATCTTAGGGAGCCCGGTTTTTCTTATAAGGAGACAATTAGGACAGGCAGTCGTGCAGGCGCAAGAGCAGGCTATACGCTTTTGTGCACTATGCCTAATCTTAATCCGGCTCCTGACTGCGTTGAAGGACTTAAAGCCCAGACCGATATAATTGACAGAGATGCCGTTATAGATGTTGTGCCCTTTGCAACTATAACAAAGGGCAGAAAGGGAGTAGGAGAGCTTGTTGATTTTGCATCAATGGCGGATAAGGTAGCAGGCTTTTCCGACGACGGTACAGGCGTTCAAAGTGAAGAGCTTATGAAACAGGCTATGACAGATTGTGCAAGGCTTGATAAAATAATATCTGCTCATTGCGAGGTTAATGACCTGCTTAACGGCGGATATATTCACGACGGAGAATATTGCAGGACTCACGGTCACAGGGGAATATGCTCTGAAAGCGAGTGGAAGCAGATTGAAAGAGATTGCCGACTTGCAGAAGAAACAGGCTGTCAGTATCACGTTTGCCACATTTCAACTAAAGAAAGCGTTGATATAATCAGAAAGGCAAAGGCAAGGGGAGTAAAGGTTACCTGCGAGACAGGACCCCATTACCTGACAATGTGCGACGATGATTTGCAGGAGGACGGCAGATTTAAAATGAATCCTCCTTTGAGAGCAAAAGAGGACATGGAAGCACTTATAGAGGGTGTAATTGACGGAACGGTTGACGTAATAGCTACTGACCATGCACCCCATTCTGCTGAGGAAAAGTCAAGGGGACTTGAAAAGTCTGCAATGGGTGTTGTAGGACTTGAAACTGCTTTTGCTGTGCTTAACACAAGGCTTGTTAAAACAGGAGTAATCACTCTTGAAAAGCTTGTAGATATGATGTCAGTAAGACCAAGAGCGATATTCGGCTTTGGCGGTGGCAAAATTGCCGAGGGAGAAAGGGCTGATTTAGCTCTTATAGATATTGACAGAGAATGGACTGTTGACCCTGAAAAATTTGTTACAATGGGCAGGGCGACACCCTTTAAGGATTGGAAATTACAAGGTGAAAACCTTTTAACTGTATGTAAAGGAGAGATTGTTTATGAAGCCATATAACAAGAAAATTGTTCTTGAAAACGGCAAGGAATTTTACGGCTACGGTTTCGGAGCAGACAGGGAAGCAATTAATGAAATTGTATTTAACACGTCAATGGTAGGCTATCAGGAAATCGTGTCCGACCCCAGCTATACTGACCAAATGGTGTGTATGACTTATCCTCTTATCGGCAACTACGGTATGACTGATGAGGACTACGAAACTAAGATACCCACAATGGGCGGTCTTATCGTCAGAGAATATAACGATTTGCCATCAAATTTCAGATATACAAAAACTCTTTCAGAGGTTCTTGATGAATACAATATTCCCGGTATCAGCGGTGTTGATACGAGAATGATTACAAGAATTATCCGTGACGAAGGTTCACAGAAGGTAATCATTTGCGACGCTGACGTACCATATGATGAAGCATTGAAAAAAGTTAGAGAATACGTAATTCCCACCGATATGGTTTCAAGGGTAAGCTGTAAAAAGCGCTGGTATTCAAGAACTCCGAATCATAAGTATGACGTGGTTGCCATTGACTGCGGAATTAAGCATAACATTATCAGAAAGCTTAACGAAAAGGGTTGTAACGTAACTGTTGTTCCTTATGATATTACGGCTGACGAAATACTGAAAATGAAGCCTGACGGACTGTTTCTTTCAAACGGACCGGGAAACCCCGAGGATGTTCAAACGGTAATTAATGTAGTAAAAGAGCTTAAAGGTCAGCTTCCTATATTCGGAATTTGCCTCGGTCATCAGATGATTTCACTTGCCTTAGGTGCTAAAACATTTAAAATGAAATTCGGCCACAGAGGAGGAAATCACCCTGTAATGAATCTTGATACTGGAAAGATTGAAATTACATCTCAAAACCATTCATATGCAGTTGATGTAAAATCACTTGAGGGTACGCCCCTTACTTTAACTCACAAAAATCTTCTTGATGATACCGCAGAGGGTGTTAAGTCTGAGGAAAACAAGCTGTTTTCAGTTCAGTATCACCCTGAAAGTGCACCCGGTCCTCAGGACAGTGCATATCTGTTTGATGAATTTATAGCACTTATGGAAAAGGAGGCTGAGCACGATGCCTAAGAGAACTGATATACATAAAATACTTGTTATAGGCTCCGGTCCCATTGTAATCGGACAGGCTGCCGAGTTTGACTATTCGGGAACACAGGCTTGCCTCGCTCTTCGTGAAGAGGGCTATGAGGTTGTGCTTATCAACTCAAACCCTGCAACAATTATGACAGATACCGATATAGCCGATAAGGTTTATATGGAGCCTCTTACTCTTGAATATGTTGCAAGAATTATCCGACATGAAAGACCTGACGCAATTCTTCCGTCACTTGGCGGTCAGACAGGTCTTAACCTTGCAGTTCAGCTTGCTAAAAAGGGTGTACTTAAAGAATGCGACGTTGAAATTTTGGGCACTAATTTTGAGGCTATAGAAAGAGCAGAGGACAGAGAGCTTTTCAAGGAGCTTTGCGAAAGCCTCGGTGAGCCTGTTCTGCCGTCTGAAATTGCCGAAAGCCTTGAAGAAGGACTTGAGGCTGCAAAAAGAATCGGCTTCCCTGTGGTGCTTCGTCCTGCCTTTACCTTGGGCGGTACAGGAGGCGGCTTTGCCGACGACGAGGAAGAGTTTATGCTGATGATGAAAAATGCTCTTGCTCTTTCTCCTGTTCATCAGGTGCTTGTTGAAAAAAGTATAAAAGGCTATAAGGAAATTGAATATGAGGTAATGCGTGACGCTAACGATACTGCAATTACCATATGTAATATGGAGAATATCGACCCTGTAGGCGTTCACACAGGCGACTCTGTTGTAGTTGCTCCGTCACAGACATTAACTAATAAGGAGTACCATATGCTCCGTGATTCAGCTCTTAAAATTATCAGAGAGCTTAAAATTGAGGGCGGCTGTAACGTTCAGTTTGCTCTTGACCCTCACTCCTTCCAGTATTATCTCATTGAGGTAAACCCAAGAGTTTCCCGTTCATCAGCCCTTGCATCCAAGGCATCGGGATATCCTATAGCAAGAGTTTCCGCAAAGATTTCAGTAGGTATGCACCTTGATGAAATTCCTATCGCAAATACTCCTGCATCCTTTGAGCCAACCCTTGACTATGTGGTAACTAAGATAGCACGTTTCCCCTTTGATAAATTTGCAGATGCCAATAACACCCTTAACACTCAGATGAAGGCAACCGGTGAGGTTATGGCAATCGGCAGAACAATGGAGGAAAGCTTGCTTAAAGCTATCCGTTCTCTTGAAACGGGAGTTTGCCATCTTTACAGTAAAAAGTTTGACAAATATACCGAGGACGAGCTTCTTAAATATATCAAGGACGGAACAGACGATAGACTTTTTGCAATCGCACAGCTTATCAGACTTAACTGCGACTTGATAAGAATTTATAACGCAACAAAGATTGATATGTTCTTCCTTGAAAAAATTAAGAACATTGTAGATTTTGAAATGCCATTTGCTCAGAAAACAGGCGACCTTGAAGCCTTGAAGGATGCAAAGAAAATGGGCTATTCCGATAAATTTATCGGTATGCTTTGGAATATGAGCGAGGCTTATGTATTCAGACTTCGTAAAGATAATAATATTTTCCCTGTATATAAAATGATAGACACCTGTGCTTCCGAGTTTGATTCATATGTACCGTATTTCTACTCAACCTATGAGGAGGAAAATGAGTCTGTTGTTTCCGACAGAAAGAAGATAGTTGTTTTAGGCTCAGGTCCTATCCGTATAGGACAGGGTGTAGAATTTGACTATTCTACCGTTCACGCTATCTGGTCTATCAGAGAAGCAGGCTACGAGGCAATTATTATCAACAATAATCCCGAGACTGTATCAACTGACTACACAACCTCGGACAAGCTTTATTTTGAGCCTCTTACCGTGGAAGATGTAATGAACGTTATCTGCCTTGAAAATCCGGAGGGAATAGTTGTATCTCTCGGCGGTCAGACAGCAATTAACCTTGCACCTCCTCTTGATGCTCTCGGTGTGCCGATTATCGGTACAGACGTTGAAGCTATCGACAGAGCAGAAAACAGAGACAGCTTTGAAAAGGTTATGGAGGAGCTTGGTATTCCTCAGCCAAAGGGACTTGCAGTTACAGATATTGAAGAGGGCGTTAGAGTTGCCGCAGAAATCGGCTATCCTGTACTTGTAAGACCGTCATTTGTACTTGGCGGTAGAGCAATGCAGATTGTAGCTAATGAGGAGTCACTCCGTCATTATCTTCAAACTGCCGTTGAGATTAATACGGAGCAGCCTGTACTTGTTGATAAGTACATTATGGGCAGAGAGCTCGAGGTTGACGCAATCTGCGACGGCAACGACGTATTTATTCCGGGTATAATGGAGCATGTTGAAAGAACAGGCGTTCATTCTGGTGACTCAATATCAATTTATCCGACATTTACCGCTTCACAGCAGGTTAAGAATAAAATTATTGATTATACCGTAAGGCTTGGCAAGGCAATCGGTATCATAGGACTTTACAATATTCAGTTTATTGCCGATGAAAATGATGACGTTTATGTAATCGAGGTTAATCCGAGGTCGTCAAGAACAGTACCGTTTCTTTCAAAGGCAACCTCTGTTCCTATGGCACATATTGCTACACAGGTTATTCTCGGTCATTCTCTTAAAGAGCAGGGAATAACTGAAATTTATCCTGCTGAAAAGAAACGCTGGTATGTTAAGGCACCCGCTTTCTCATTCTCAAAGCTTAAGGGGATGGATACATATCTTTCACCTGAAATGAAATCAACAGGTGAGGCAATCGGCTATGATAAGTCCTTGACAAGAGCGCTTTATAAAGCAATTCAGGCATCAGGCTTGAACGTGGCAAACTACGGTACAGTGCTTGTAACGATAGCTGATCAGGATAAGCCTACAGCTTTACCGTTAATTAAGAGATTTTATGATCTCGGCTTTAATATTGAGGCAACAGAGGGTACTGCAAAATATCTTAAGGCCCACGGAATCCGTACAAGAGTAAGACATAAGCTGACCCTTGATGAAAGTGATGAAATTCTCCACGCTTTGAGACAGGGACATATTGCTTATGTAATCAATACTATTGATATTAACGCAGGTGACTCTCATTCAGACGGCTCTGAAATCAGACGTGCCGCCGTTGAAAATAACGTTACAATGTTTACATCTCTTGACACGGTTAAGGTACTCCTTGATGTTCTTGAGGAAATCACTCTTGGCGTGTCAACAATAGACGCTGAATAAGGTAAAAATATGTATAAAGAAAATATTTATAAAATTTTATCAAATGAAAAAATAGCAAAGGATGTTTATAAAATGGTCCTTGAGGGCGACACGCAGTATATTACCGCCCCGGGACAGTTTGTAAACATAAAGATTTCCGATAAATATCTTCGCCGTCCTATCTCAATCTGTGACTGTGATGAAAGTACAATAACCATAATTTATAAGGTTGTCGGTACAGGTACTGAAGAAATGTCACAGATGCAGGCAGGGGAGAGCCTTGATGTTCTCACAGGACTTGGAAACGGCTATGATATATCTAAATCAAAAAAGCCAATGCTTATCGGCGGCGGCGTCGGTGTTCCGCCTATGTATATGCTTGCAAAAAAGCTGATTGAGGATGGACAGAAGGTAGCTGTTATTTTAGGATTTAATACTAAGGATGAAATTTTCTTTGAGCAGGAGTTTAAGAATTTAGGTGCAGACGTTTATGTCGCAACTGCCGACGGCTCCTATGGTGTAAAAGGCTTTGTAACAGACGCTTTTGTTGACGATTATGATTATTTTTACACCTGCGGTCCGCTTCCCATGTTCAAGGCAGTTTATGAAAAAACAACCACATCGGGTCAGTTTTCCTTTGAGGAAAGAATGGGTTGCGGCTTCGGAGCCTGTATGGGCTGCTCCTGTAAAACAAAGTACGGTAATAAGAGAATATGTAAGGACGGTCCTGTTCTCGTAAAGGAGGAAATTATATGGTAGATATATCTGTTTGCCTTGCAGGTATGGAAATGGATAATCCCATAGTTCCTGCATCAGGTACCTTCGGCTTTGGTAAAGAATTTAAGGATTTTTATGATATAAACATTTTAGGCTCCTTCTCCTTTAAAGGAACAACAAAGGATTCCCGATTTGGTAATCCCACACCGAGAATTGCAGAATGTACATCTGGTATGATTAATGCAGTAGGTCTGCAAAACCCCGGTGTTCAACACGTAATTGAACACGAGCTTCCCGAAATGAAGGAGTATTTTCATAAAAAGGTTATTGCTAATGTTTCAGGCTTTTCGGTTGACGACTATGCCTATACCTGTGAGCTTCTTGATAAGGAGGAGCAGGTAGGTATTCTCGAGGTAAATGTTTCCTGTCCTAATGTTCACGGAGGCGGAATGAGCTTTGGTACCTCTCCCGAATGTGCCGCAGAGGTAACAAGGGCTGTTAAAGCTGTTACAACAAAGCCTGTGTTTATTAAGCTTTCACCTAATGTAACTGATATTGTCTCAATTGCAAAGGCTTGTGAAGAGGCAGGAGCCGACGGCATCTGTCTTATTAATACAATGCTCGGTATGAGAATTGATATTAAACGCAGACAGCCTGTTATTGCAAATAAAATGGGCGGCTTCAGCGGTGATGCTATTTTCCCTGTAGCCGTAAGAATGGTTTATCAGGTGTCAAAAGCCTGCAATATTCCCGTAATGGGCTGCGGTGGTGTTTCAAGTGCAGAAAATGTTATTGAAATGATGATGGCAGGAGCAACTGCTGTTCAGGTAGGTGCGGCAAATCTTGTTAATCCTTATGCCTGCAAGGATATAATTGAATCTCTCCCGAGTGCTTGTGAAAGGCTCGGTATAGATAAATTAAGTGATATTATAGGAGTGATTGATTAATGGGTAAGGACGTTATTATTGCCTGCGATTTTTCATCAGCCAAGGCAACCTTTGATTTTCTTGATAAGTTTACAGATGAAAAGCCGTTTGTTAAAATCGGAATGGAGCTTTACTATGCTGAAGGTCCTTCAATAGTAAAAGAGATTAAGAAAAGAGGTCATAAGATATTTCTTGACCTTAAATTACACGATATTCCCAATACTGTTAAAAAATCTATGGCAGTTCTTTCAAGACTTGATGTGGATATGACAAATCTTCATGCAGCAGGAACTGTTGATATGATGAAGGCGGCTGTTGAGGGACTTACAAGAGAGGACGGCACAAGACCGCTTCTTATTGCAGTAACTCAACTTACATCAACAAGTGAGGAAAGAATGCAAAATGAGCTTCTCATTAACGCATCAATTAACGATACAATAGTAAAGTATGCTCAAAATGCAAAAGAGGCAGGACTTGACGGTGTAGTTTGTTCTCCTCTTGAGGCAGGTATGGTTAAGGAAAATTGCGGTGCTGACTTTATGACAGTAACACCCGGTGTACGTTTTGCCGACGGTGATATCGGCGACCAGGTAAGAGTTACAACACCTGCAAAAGCAAAGGAAATAGGCTCTGACTATATCGTTGTCGGCAGACCGATTACAGCGGCAGAGGATCCTGTTGCCGCATACAGAAGATGTGTTGAAGAGTTTGTAGGATAAGGAGAAAATTATGGAAGGCTATAAAAGAGAATTTATAAAATTTTTAGAGGACGCAGGCGTTTTAAAGTTTGGTGATTTCACTGCAAAAAGCGGTAGAAAAATCCCTTATTTCATTAACGCAGGCGATATCAAAACCGGCGAGCAAATTCAAAAGCTCGGCGAATTTTACGCAAAGGCTTATTTTGAAAAGCTCGGAAATAAGAAAACTGTTCTTTACGGTCCTGCATACAAAGGAATTCCCATTGCCGTTTCAGTTGCAGTAGCCCTTGCAAAGCAGGGCTTAGACGTACCGTTTTTCTTTAACAGAAAAGAGGAAAAGGATCACGGCGAAGGCGGCATTTTCGTTGGCTATACTCCAAAGCAGGGCGAGGAAATCGTTATCGTTGAGGATGTTATCACCGCAGGAACTGCTATCAGAGAAAGTATGTCAATTCTTTCAAATCTTGAAGGAACAAAGGTTTCGGCAGTATTCGTTATGGTTGACAGAAAGGAAAAGGGCAAGACAGAAAAATCTGCAATGGCAGAGGTCAGCGACGAATACGGCTTCCCTGTATATTCGGTAGTTGATGTTTATGACATTATTGAATATCTTGAAGAGGACGAAAAGAACACAGAGAATGTTGAACGCATAAAGAATTATCTTGAAATTAACGGCGCAAAGGAAGGTTAATGTTAATGCGACATTTACTTGATACAACAGACCTTACACTTGAAGAAATCGATAATATGATAGCAGTTGCTATGGATATCATTGATAATAAGGAAAAATATGCTCATATCTGCGACGGCAAAAAGCTTGCAACACTTTTCTTTGAGCCGTCAACAAGGACAAGGCTTTCCTTTGAAGCGGCGATGATGGAGCTTGGCGGAAATGTTATTGGCTTTTCAGAGGCTGCATCATCCTCTGCCTCTAAAGGTGAAAGTGTTGAGGATACAGTGAGAATGGTGTCCTGCTATGCAGATATAATTGCAATGCGTCACCCGTTGGAGGGTGCTCCGAGAGTTGCCAGCTTTAAAAGCGGTGTACCTATAATAAACGCAGGTGACGGCGGTCATTCCCACCCGACTCAGACACTTACAGACCTGCTTACAATTTACCGTGAAAAGGGAACCTTTGAAAATCTTACAATCGGTCTTTGCGGAGATTTGAAATTTGGCAGAACTGTTCATTCTCTTATTAAAGCAATGTGCAGATATAATAATGTTAAGTTCATTCTGATTTCACCCAAGGAGCTTGCAATTCCCGAATATATCAAAACCGATATTCTTGATAAAAGCGGTCACGAATATGTAGAGGTTGAGACAATGGAGGAGGCAATGAGTCAGCTTGATATTCTTTATATGACAAGAATTCAGCGTGAACGTTTCTTCTCAGAGGACGATTATTTAAAGCATAAGGATGCCTTTATACTTGACCTTGATAAGCTTAAAACAGCAAAGCCTGATTTAACAATTATGCATCCTCTGCCCAGAGTTAATGAAATAGCAACAGAGGTTGACGACGACCCGAGAGCAAAATATTTTGTACAGGCTTTAAACGGTAAATATATCAGAATGGCACTTATAAAAACTCTGCTTGAATGGGGAGGCGCTCTTTAATGAAAATTGACGAGATAGAAAACGGCATTGTATTTGACCATATCACAGCCGGCAAGGGAATGACTGTTTATAACACGCTTCATCTTGACAAGCTTTCCTGTCAGGTTGCAATAATTCAGAATGCACGCAGTGAAAAAATGGGTGCAAAGGATATTATTAAAATCAATGACCTTATTGATATTAATTTAGATGTGCTTTGCTATATTGATAAGAATATCACAGTTAATGTTATAAAAAACGGCAAGTCGGTAGAGAAGAAAAATTTATCTCTGCCTAAAACCCTCACTAATGTTATTAAATGTTCAAATCCAAGATGTATCTGCAATAACGAAGATATAGACCATGTTTTTACTCTTGTTGATGATGAGGGAACCTACCGCTGTCTTTACTGCGAGACAAAAGCAAAATAAGATTTGTTGACATAGAATTTATGTTATGATATAATTAAATTAAGGTAAGAGAATTACCAATAATCGACAATTGTCAGAAAGAGGAAAACAATGAAAAAAAGTTCAAAAATTTTATCGCTGTTTCTTGCTATAGTTATGGCTGTAACCTGTGCAGGCTTCAGCACAACAGCATTTGCCGCAGACCAAAGTCAGTGTGCAACAATCACCTTTGACGGTGTGGAAAACAATTCCTGTATTGATGATGCACTTTATGCCATTAACAATGCACGTGCACAACATGGAATGAGTCAGCTCACCCTTGACGCTACTCTTACAGAACAGGCTAAACAGAGAGCAAAGGATATCATCGTGGCATACGATTCTGAGGACATTTGTCTCCCCAGCGGTGACGCTGTTTCTGCGTATTTTCCCACAATGATTTCAACCTTGTTGTATCGTTTTTCAAATGTTCCTTCTAATGAATATTTAACAAATGCTCTTTCTTATGATGCGGTTGCATATTACAATCAGTATGCACAAAGTGTGGGCATAGGATTTTTCACAGCAGGCGGCGTTACAACAATGTATGTAGTATTCTCTTATGCACCTGCAACAGCAGGATATCAGAATTTTGTTGACGCTAACGTAAGAGCAAGCGTATATACTCAGATAAATAATATTACCCTGCGTTATCAGGATGATATTGATACCAAATACCCTTGCTACGTTTGCAGTACAATTGCGTATTTCACCAACGGCTGTGCAACAAGCTTTGTTAAAATAAGTAATGACCAGGTTACATACCGTAGCAGCAATTCAAGTGTTGCAAAGTATAAGAGTGGCAAAGTTTATCCCAAAAAGAACGGCAAATACACAATGACTGTTACTCTCAATTCAAACCCGGCAGTATCAAATTCATATGCATATACAGTTTCAGGACTTAGTAAGCCTAAGGTTACGGTAAAATCTTTAAAAAGCAGTAAGAAAAAGAGTGCAACTGTTAAGTGGTTAAATAATATTTCTGATGCAAGCGGATATGAAATTCAGTATTCCACATCAAAAAAATTCACAAAAAAAACGACTAAGACCGTTACTGTAAAAGGCAGAAGCAAAACCTCTAAAACACTTACAAAGCTTAAAAGTAAGAAAACATATTATGTAAGAGTTCGTGCTTATGTTAACCAGGGTAACGGTGAAAAGATCTATGGTTCATGGTCAAAGACAAAGAGTGTAAAAATTAAATAATATATATAAAGAAAAATCCGTTGGAATTATCCAACGGATTTTTGTTTGTATTACTCGTATTAATAGATACCCTGCTCCATCATTGCTTGAGCGACCTTTTCAAAGCCTGCAATGTTTGCTCCTGCAACAAGATTGTAGCCCAGTCCGTATTTTTCTGCCGCCTTGACTGAATTGCTGTGAATGGCAATCATAGCGTTATGTAGCTTTTCATCAACCTCTTCTGCAGTCCAGGAAAGTCGCTGACTGTTCTGGCTCATTTCAAGACCTGAAACGCATACACCGCCTGCATTAACTGCCTTTGATGGAGCAACGATAATATCGTCTTTGTCCATAAGAAAGTTAAGAGCCTCCTCGGTTGTTGGCATATTGGCAACCTCTATGTAATACTTTGTGCCGTTTGCGGCAATTTGCTTTGCCTCAGCAATACCGATTTCATTTTGTGTAGCACAGGGCATTGCAACATCAACCTTAACGCCCCAAGGCTTTTGACCCTTGTAGAAGGGGACGCCGAATTTGTCAGCATAATCCTCGCATCTGTCTCTGCCGGATGCTCTCATTTCAAGAAGATAATTAATTTTCTCCTCAGTAATTATGCCGTCCTTGTCATATACATAACCGTCGGGTCCTGAAATTGTAACAGGAATACCGCCAAGCTCCGCAATCTTTTTGCAGGCACCCCAGGCAACATTACCAAAGCCTGAAATAGCAAAGGTTTTGCCCTTGATATCATCGTCCTCGTGCTTAAATACCTCACAGGTGTAATAAACAGCACCGTAGCCTGTTGCTTCAGGTCTGATAAGAGAACCGCCGTAGGAAAGGCCTTTACCTGTAATTACACCGTTTTCAAAAGCGTCTGCAATTCTTTTGTACTGACCGAAAAGGAAACCGATTTCCCTTGAGCCTACGCCTATATCACCTGCAGGAACGTCTACGTTAGGACCGATATGTCTGTAAAGCTCTGTCATAAATGCCTGGCAGAATCTCATAACCTCAGCCTTGCTTCTTCCTCTTGGGTCGAAATCAGAGCCACCCTTTGCACCACCCATAGGAAGTCCTGTAAGTGAATTCTTAAAGGTCTGCTCAAAGCCAAGGAAGTACATAATTGATGAATTTACACTTGGGTGAAATCTCAAACCGCCCTTGTAAGGACCTATGCTTGAGTTAAACTGAACTCGATAGCCTCTGTTTATTTGAGTTTTTCCTGCATCATCAACCCAGGCAACACGGAAGGTGATAAGCCTGTCAGGCTCTGCCATTCGTGTAAGCAGGTCATCCTCCACATATTCGGGATGCTCCTCAATAACCTTTTCAAGAGAACGGAAAACCTCTTTTACGCACTGTATGTACTCAGGCTTTGCGTTATCTCTTCTTTCAACTGTTTTGATGACATTTTCAATATATTCGTTCATAACGAATTCCCCCTTCTTATGACCTATGTCATAACTATACTATAACACTAAATGTTGTCATAATGCAATAAATATTCAATAAATGTTGAAAAAAATTATATAATATGCTAATATTAAATAAGAATATGGGGGTATTGCTATGAGAAATCATGAAGTAACTGAAAATAAACCACTTCTTAATCCCGACGGCTCCCTGCGTGAGCCCGGCTGGAGCAGAAGCCTCGTACAGATTTATAACAGAAATGATATAAAAAAGCGTAAGACAAGAATTAAAGAGTGGGATTATTACTCTGTAATTTCAAATAAGCATAATATTGCTGTTTGCTTTACAGTTTCTGATTTAGGATATCTTGAGCTTGAAAGCGTAAGCTTCCTTGATTTCAATATTGCAAGAGAGCATACACAGGGCAGTATGGGTGTTTTCCCTATGGGTAAGCTTAATATGCCGTCAACGTCACAAGAGGGCGACGTTAAAATGAAAAACAAAAAGCTTGCCATTGAATTTTTAGTGCGTGGAAATAAGCGTATTCTTCGCTGTGATTTTCCCGATTTTGACGGCGGTAAAGGACTGAAGGCTAATATTACTCTGACAAATGACCCGCAGGATACTATGGTTATTGCAACCCCTTGGGCAGAGAATGAAAAGGCTTTTTATTATAACCAAAAGATTAACTGTATGCCTGCGTCAGGTAAGGTTGAATATGACGGAAAGGTCTATGAGCTTTGTCCCGAAACCGATTTCGGCGGACTTGATTGGGGCAGAGGTGTCTGGACCTATGATAATGTGTGGTACTGGGGCTCAGGCTCGGGCAATGTTGACGGTCACCGCTTTGGCTTTAACATCGGCTATGGCTTCGGAGATACAAAAGCCGCCAGCGAAAACATAATTTTCTATGACGGTAAGGCTCATAAAATTGACGACGTCACCTTTAATATTAGTGATAATTATATAGACCCTTGGACCTTTACATCTTCAGACGGACGATTTGAAATGAATTTTGTTCCTATCATCGACAGAAACGATTTCACCAGTGTTCTCGGCTTGATAGAAACAGATCAGCATCAAGTGTTCGGCAGAATGACAGGAAAGGCGGTTCTTGATGACGGTACTGTTATTGAGATAAAAGATTTTCTCTGCTTCGCCGAAAAGGTGCATAATAAGTATTAAACAAAACCATTTTATTAGGCTGACATATTTTCGAAATTTTTACGGAAATGTGTCAACCTTTATTTAACTATCCGTACTACTTATTAGAGCAGTTACACTTTTCATCAAGAAAGGTAAAGTATGAATAAAGATGATGATTTTAAAAATAATTATAGTTATTTATACTATTTTATTGTTGCTTCTATTTGGAATTGTTGATTTAACCAATACCAAATTAAATAGAAAATCAGTGATTATTTCAATTTTAATTGTTTCAGTATATATACTGCTGATTATTCTCGCAAGTAATGCTTAGATATTGTAAAAAGGGATTGTACCACAATAAAATGTTAGTTAAATAATTTGAAAGGGTATGATTTAGTTATCAACTATATCATACAAGAAAATATGAAAAATTTTTGGTGTCTTGCCACAAACGGAAAGTACAGTATCGGCTGCACAGGTCAAAGTACATATGTCTATGATAACTGCGGTAATGAGCTTGCCGTCTTTAAAAAGGATATAATCTATGCCTACTTGGCTGTTATATCTCCAAAAGGTGATATTTTTGTGGTAAAATCAACTGATGGCAGATTTGCAATTTATTCGTTTGAGAAACTTTGTTTAATAAAGAAATTTCGTTATTCAAGTGTTGATTACTCACAGGATGATAGTTTTTGCTTTTCAAAGGACGGCAGTATGCTTTTTAATATTGAAAGATATATTGATGACCTGCATACACGTATTGCTGTATATGATACTGCGGATTTTTCGGTTATTAGATATATAGAGTATGATAATCTGTGGCATATAGAATACGATGAAAATGAGGATGTATACTTTTTACTCGGTCAGCAGTTTATTGCAAAATTTGACGGTAAAAAAATATTCGATTTAATTCAGATTACAGAAAATGAATTTGATTACTATGTATCATATAAAAGAATTGAAATGAACGGCTTTACTGATAAATCAAAGCATTGGAGTACATTTAGTTATAATGATGTTGATATTAACTCAATTGAAAACAACCCAAAACCGCTTTCAAAACTTTTGAAATACAGAAAAGAGAATGTCACCCAATAAAAATTAAAATCCCGAGAATATCTCGGGATTTTTGTTTAAGTATAAAACAATGCTTTTTGCTGTGATTTTGAAAATCTGTAAACACTCATTTCAATACCCAGCGCAAGATAAATACATAGTGATGACGAACCGCCCGACGAGAACAGGGGCAGGGTAATACCTATACAGGGGAGTAAGGATAGCTCCATTCCTATATTTATAAGCATTTGGGTAAAGAGCATAACGGCAATGCCGCTGCACATCAAATATCCTACATTGTCTCTTGCTTTAAGTCCTGTAAACATCACTCGCAAAATCAAAACGGTGAGGATAGCAATAACTGCCAAAGCGCCGATATATCCAAGCTCTTCACCTGCAACAGTAAGAATCATATCGTTTTCATTAACAGGCACCTGACCGCTTTGCGTCATACTGCCGTTTAGATATCCCTCACCGAACCAGCCGCCGCTTCCTATGGCAATTTTACCGTTAGTCTGCTGATAGAGTACATCCTCGTACTGCTCGGGGTAAAACAGCGCAGTAATTCTTTCTCTCTGAACACCGTTGATAATATTCATCTTCCAGGCAGAGATAAAGCCAACTGCTATTGCACAAATTCCTGCAATGAAATATCCGATATGTACCTTTGCAAAGAAAAGCATACCGATGAACATTAAAAGAAAAATCAGTGCTGAGCCCGAGTCACCTGTGGCAACTACAAGGGCAATAGGCACCATTCCGTGAATAACAAGGGGAATGATAGTTTTAATTCTGTTAATATGGTCCTTAACCATATCAAGATGATATGAAAAAGAAATTATAAAGCCAACCTTCAAAAGCTCTGATGTCTGAAAGGTGAACACCTTGAAATCAAGCCAGGATTTAGCGTCAGGTCTGTCGGGGTTTACTGCCTTACCGAAAAACAGGGTAATAAGCATTAACCCTATACAGCCTGCGGCTATGACAGGCCAAAGCTTTGAAATGATTTCGTAGTCGATATTGCACACAACAAGAGCCATAACTATACCGCCTAAAACGGAAACAAGCATACTTCTTACGTCACTTGTAATAATGCTTCCGTCAGAAAGCCTTGAATAGCTGGCACTGTATACAAGAGCAAGACCGTAGCAGGAGCCGAGCAGGGCGGTAATCAGAGTTACAAAATCAAGTCCGCCGAAAAATCCGACTCTGTCTTTTTTCACAGTAAACCTCCTTTGCTTTTCATTTACACTATATTATATTAAAATATATTGTGCTTTTCAAGTCAAGAATAAAAATATGTATATTATGTTAAAATTAACTGTTGGAATATTTAACTGTATATGTTATACTAAGTATTGTATTAGATTTTATCGAAACAGAGGTATTAATATGTTATCTGATATTGAAATTGCACAAAATGCTGAAATGAAGAAGATTACGGAAATTGCATCATCAATCGGTATTTCCGAGGATGAAATCGAGCCTTACGGTCACTATAAGGCAAAAATCTCCGACAGTGTTTATGACAGACTTAAAGATAAAGAGGACGGTAAGCTTGTTCTTGTTACGGCAGTAAATCCAACTCCTGCCGGTGAGGGCAAGACAACCGTTACTATAGGCTTAGGCGAGGCTATGGCTAAAATCGGCAAAAAGGCCGTTATCGCCCTTCGTGAGCCATCTCTCGGACCTGTTTTCGGGATTAAAGGCGGTGCCGCAGGCGGCGGATATTCTCAAGTAGTTCCCATGGAGGATATTAACCTTCATTTTACAGGTGATATGCACGCTATAACAAGTGCAAACAATCTTATGTGCGCTATGCTTGATAATCATATTCAGCAGGGTAACGAGCTTAATATTGACCCGAGAAGAGTACAGGTTAAGCGTTGCCTTGATATGAATGACAGAGCGCTGAGAAATATTATTAATTCTCTCGGCGGACCTCTTAACGGTATTCCCAGAGAGGACCATTTCGTTATAACAGTTGCCTCTGAGGTTATGGCTGTGCTTTGCCTTGCATCAGATATATTTGATTTGAAGAAAAGACTTGGAGATATCCTTGTTGCCTACACCTATGACGGTGAGCCTGTTTACTGCAGGGATATTAAAGCAAACGGTGCAATGACAGTTCTTTTAAAGGATGCTATTAAGCCTAATCTTGTTCAGACCTTGGAGAACACTCCCGCAATCATGCACGGTGGTCCTTTTGCAAATATTGCTCACGGCTGTAATTCAGTAAGAGCCACAAAAACTGCTTTAAAGCTCGGTGATTACTGCATTACAGAGGCAGGCTTCGGTTCGGATTTGGGAGCTGAAAAATTCCTTGATATTAAGTGCCGTTTTGCAGGAATTAAGCCCTCCTGTATCGTTCTTGTTTCAACAGTTCGTTCAATGAAATATAACGGCGGTGTCGATAAATCAGAGCTTACTAATGAAAATATGGAGGCTCTTAAAAAGGGCAGTGCTAACCTTGGTGCTCACATTGATAATCTTAAGAAATTCGGTGTGCCGGTAGTTGTAGCAATCAATCATTTTTATGCCGATACAGATAAGGAAATAGCCTTTGTTGAGCAGTTCTGCAGAGAAAAGGGTGCAGAATTTGCCGTTACAAAATGCTTTGCAGAGGGTGGAAAAGGCTCTGTTGAGCTTGCCCAAAAGGTTGTTTCTGCCTGCGAAAAGGAAAATAATTTCCGTTTCCTTTACGATACAGATATGCCTCTTTATGATAAGATTGAAACTATTGCCAAGGAAATTTACGGTGCCGACGGTGTAGATTATACAAAGGACGCTAAAAAGAGCCTTGACGAATTTATTAAGCTTGGTGCTGACAAAATGCCTGTTTGTATGGCGAAAACTCAGTACAGCCTTTCGGATAATCCAAAGGCTTTGGGCAGACCGACAGGCTTTAGAATTACCGTTTCATCAGCAAGCCTTTCAAACGGTGCAGGCTTTGTTGTATGTCAAACAGGCTCAATTATGACTATGCCCGGACTTTCAAAATCTCCTGCGGCATATAAAATTGATATTGATGAAAACGGAAATACAGTAGGACTTTTCTAATGAAAGAATATACTACTAACAGCTATGAGGAGACAGTCATCCTGGGCGAAAAAACTGCGTCAGAGCTTGAAAAGGGAAGTGTGGTTGCATTTCTCGGCGGTCTCGGTATGGGGAAAACTGCCTTTGTAACAGGGCTTGCAAAAGGACTTGGAATTGACTGCGACGTGTCGTCTCCCACCTTTGCCATCTGCAATACTTATATCGGCAAAGAAAATTCTTTGTACCATTTTGATATGTACCGAGTTGACGGTTGGGACGATTTGTACTCAACGGGATTTTTTGATTTTCTTGAAACTGACGGATATATAGCCGCTGAGTGGAGTGAAAATATTTACGGTGCTTTGCCTGATGATACCCTGATAGTTGAAATTGAACGTACCGGAGAAAATTCAAGGCATTTTAAAATGTACAGAAAATCTGAGGAACAAGAATGATTTTGTCAATAGATTCTTCGGCGGTAACGGCTTCGACGGCACTTACCGACGGAGAAAAGGTTATTAAAAGTGAATTTATAAATGCAGGTCTTACCCATAGTGAAACGTTACTGCCTATGATAAAACGTGTAATGTCAGGATACAGCACTTCAGACCTTGATGCAATAGCCGTTTCGGCGGGTCCCGGCTCTTTTACGGGTGTTAGAATAGGCGTTGCTACAGTTAAAGGTCTTGCATTTGAAAATGACACACCCTGCATAAGCGTATCAACCCTTGAGGCGATAGCCTGTAATTTTACAGATACAGACTGCATAGTTTGTGCCGTAATGGATGCAAGAAGAATGCAGTTTTATAACGCCTTGTTTGAAGTGAAAAACGGTGAGGTGAACCGCCTTTGTGATGACAGGGCAATATCAATTGACGACCTGAATAAAGAGCTTTCTGCTTATGAAAAGGTTATTATTGCAGGTGACGGAGCAGAGCTCTGTTATAATAATTTAGGGCTTGATAATGTTGTTCTTGCAGATGAAAACAGAAGATATCAAAACGGTATAGGCGTTTCAAAGGCCGCCGAAAATAAGAAAAAAATTACTGCCGCAGAGCTAATGCCTGTTTATTTAAGGCTAAGTCAGGCAGAAAGAGAATTAAAACTTAAAAAGGAGATTAAAAAATGATAGTAATAGGTTCGGACCACGCAGGATTTCCCCTTAAAGAGGAAATTAAGGCTCATCTTGATGAAAAGGGAATAGATTACATAGATGTAGGCTGTTATACCCCTGAGCGCTATGATTATGCAATCAGTGCACAGAAAGCCTGTGACAAGGTAGTTTCAGGCGAATGTGACAAGGCAATTCTTTGCTGCGGAACAGGTGTTGGAATTTCAATGGCGGCAAATAAGGTTAAGGGTATCCGTGCCTGTTGCTGCTCCGATTATTTCAGCGCAAAATATACCAGAGCCCATAATGATGCAAATGTTCTCTGTATGGGTGCAAGAGTTGTGGGTGCAGGTCTTGCAATAGAAATGGCAGATGTTTTTCTAAACACGGAGTTTGAGGGCGGTCGCCACCAGACAAGAATTGACCAAATTACTGCAATAGAAAAGGGCGAAAAGCTTTATTAATATCAGATTATAATGAAAAAACTCCTGCTTCCAAAGAGGCAGGAGTTTTGCTTTTAATATTTTCTTTATGACCACTTGAGAGCCTTAATTGAAAAACCGAGTGTAGGCTCAAGTCTGTTTTTCTGAACGATTGCAATAACCTGTGAAATTTTGCCTGCATTTTTTACAGAGCCTGTGATTTTATAGAAATTGTTATTTCCCAAATCTTCAATTTTTGTAATTACAACAGACTGCTGTTTTTCTGTAAATTCACTGATTACAAACTGGTCCTTACTGCTTACATAAGTAATGGGCGAGTTTGATATTGAATTACATTTAGTCTTAAAGTTTACAACCGTGTTGCCGTAAAATTTAAACAGATTAAGTATAATCGGATTTGAAGCATAGGGAGCATCCTTGCCTAATCCTGTTCCGCCTTCACGCTGAGCCATCCATACTGCTGTGTAAACTGCTGTATCTATCGGAATACCGTCTGAATTTTCATAGCTTGAACGATAAAGATAGGGAACCTCAAGCATAGAAGATATTATTTCCTGGTCAGCCTCGGAGAAATTAACCTCTTCACCCTTTTCACTTGTTTTGGGAACTACCTCTTTGCCGTCAAACTTTGTTGTCGAGGCGTCTTTTGTAAGCTCAACATTCTTTTTGGTTGTAGCAGTAGTTTTATCCTCGGTTGTTGAACTTGCAGGCTCATTTTTATTTCCTGCGGTGGTTGATGCTGTGCCTTCGGTTGACTTTGCCGTGGTAGTGGTTTTCTTTGTGGTTGTGACTTTTGTTTTTACAGTTACTGCATTTCCTTTTTTATCGGTAACGCCCTTGCCGTCTGCGTCAAGCTTTTGAGCGTATGTATTGTTGTTTTTGTCCTTTTTGTAGACAACTGCAACCTCAGTTGTGACAACATTACCTTTACTGTCAGTTACCTCTTTACCGTTATCATCGGTAACAGTTTCAGTTTCAAAGCCAAATTCCGTGTCGTCGTTTTCAAGATTGTTTTCGGTATTTGCAGACGCTGTAGTGCCGTCTGTGTCTTTTTGCTTATCCTTTGCGGCACAAGCCGCAAACACTAAAGAAACAAGCAGTAGAACTGCAAGTAAAATCATCATACCTTTTTTCAAATCAATCACCTCGTGAAATTCTTTTGAATGAATACATACTGATTATATATTTTTAAATATAAAAAGTAAATAAAAATTATTAAATATGAACAAATAATTAACGCATTGTTCACAATAATTACACAATTTTACACTAATCTTTATTGTGTTCTAAAGTATTTACGGGGGAATTTTATGAAAAATGCAACAACAATTGCGGTCTGCTCAATAGTAACCGCCTTGTCCTGCGTACTGCTGTTTTTCGGTGGGATTACTTTTGTTCTTGCGTATGCAATGCCAATGCTTGTAAGCATTGCGATGATTATGCTGAAAACTACCTTCGGTACAAAAAGTGCTTGGATTACTTATATTGCAACCTCGCTTTTATCCTTTATGCTTGTAGCTGACAAGGAATGTGTTTTGATGTACATTACTTTTTTTGGATACTATCCTATTGTAAAATGCGGTATTGATAAAATCAAAGCAAAGCCGTTAAAAATAATTCTGAAATTTCTTCTTTTTAATGTAATGCTTATTGCCTGTCAGTTAATTCTTGTTTATGTATTTGGTATACCTTTTCTTGATGAAGGAGAAGGAAAATACTTAATCATTATATTTGCGGTTTTGATGAATTTGCTGTTTGTTATTTATGATTATATGATTGATGCAGTTACAAGGCTTTATAAGCTTAAAATTGAAAAACGAATAAAAAGACTTTTCAAATGAAAAAGGACTCAATTAAGAGTCCTTTTTTTAACTGTTTTTTAACTTATTTACCATCATTCTTGCGACCTTGTAGACGTCGCCGCAACCAAGAGTTATAACCAAATCTCCTTCTTCGGCATTTGCAAGAACGTAGTCGCAAATTTCCTCAAAGGTGTCAAGCTGAACACTGCCGGGTACCTTATCTGCAAGGTCCTTTGCCTTAATGCCTATGGTGTTTACTTCACGGCTTCCCATAATAGCGGATATTACACATTTGTCGGGAATCTGCAAAACCTTTGCAAAATCGTCAAGCAGCAGAGATGTTCTTGTAAATGTAAATGGCTGGTGAACTGCCCACACACGCTTATATCCCATTTTCATAGCCGCTTCAAGTGTTACCTTGAGCTCGGTGGGATGATGAGCATAATCATCTGCAAAGGTTATGCCCTTGTATGTTCCTAAAAGCTCAAAGCGCCTGCCTGCACCGCCGAAATCCTTTAAACCCCTACATATGCTTTCAATATCAGCACCGCTTTCGTATGCCGCAACAAATGCACATAATGAATTTAAAACATTGTGTTCTCCGGGTACTGAAATCTCAACCCTTGTTACAAATTCGCCATTGTGATAAACATCGTATGATGATTGAAAGCCTCCGGGAACATCTATATTTTTTGCTACCCATTCGTTGCTGTCATTTTTGCCGATTGAAATCAGCTTTTTACCTGTTATGCCTTTAAGCGTGTCAACGGTGTTTTCATCGTCGCCGTTATAGATAATTGTTTTGGTGGTCTTTTCGGCAAATTCTCTGAAGGATTTTTTAATATTGTCAAGGTTTTTGAAAAAGTCAAGGTGGTCCTCGTCAATGTTTAATATAACAGCAATGTCGGGGTTCATTTTCAAAAATGTATTATTAAATTCACAGCTTTCACAAACAAAATTCTGACTGTGACCGTATCTGCCGTAAGCGTTTATCAAAGGCAACTTTCCGCCAATTACTGCACTGGGGTCAAGACCTGCCTCGAGCAAAACCTGTGTAATCATAGAGGAGGTTGTGGTTTTTCCGTGAGTACCGCAAACGCCGATACAGTTTGTAAAAATTCTGCTCATTGCTCCGAGAAGCTCCGCTCTTTCAAAGCATGGGAAATTTGCTTTTGCATATTCAAGCTCTTCGTTGCCGTCGAGAATAGCATTTGTGTAAATTACAAGCTCTACGTCGTCGGTAATGTTTTCTTTAACCTGACCGAGATAAACCTTAGCGCCTTCCTTTTCAATTCTTCTGAAGGTTTCGGTGTCGTTGTTGTCAGAGCCGGAAAGATTATACCCGAGAGAGATAAGAATTTCCGCAAGAGGACACATACCCGAGCCGCCTATTCCGATAAAATGTATTCTTTTAACCTTTTTAAGCAATTCGTCAATGCTTGCTTCTTTATTCATAAACAGGATTACCTCCGTGTGACTTTGTTGATTTTTAATATTATACATCTTTTTAGCCAAAAAATAAATACCCTATATTCATTAACTAATATTTTTTTCTTTCATAGGATATATAAAGACATTTTTGGAGTGTTTTTATGAAAATGAGAAAATTTTATATTCCGTATAAAGACGATAAAAGAATGATATATGCTTCAGAGTATTTTAATAAAAACGGTTTGACGGAAACGGTTGATAAGTCCTCTGCCGATTTTGTGCTTTTGCCTGTTCCCGTAAAAAAATATATGTTTGATGGGCTTGAAAATAACCTTGTTTTCTACGGAGCAGGTGAATATAAGGGTTATGACTATAACAAAAGCGAAGCCTTTAAGCAGAAAAATGCCTACTTGACGGCTGAGGGTGCCATTGCACTTTTTAAGGAAAACAGTGATGTTGCGATCTATAATGCAAATGTGCTGATTGTCGGCTACGGCAGAATTGCAAAAGCTCTCCATAAAGCATTAAATGCGTTTGCAGGCAAGGTTACAGTTTGTTCAAGAAATGAGGTCAGTCGTATTTTAGCTGAGGCAAACGGAGCAAATTGTATAGATTTCCCCGATTTATCGGAAAAGGGACATTATGACGTTGTTTTCAATACCGTACCTAAAGTCGTATTTACAAAAAGAGAAATTGACGCCCTTGATGACGATACCTTGTTTATTGATTTGGCATCATTTCCCGGCGGAGTAGATACTCATTATGCAAAGCATAAAAAGTTAAAGCTTATTGACGGCCGTGGTATGCCCTCTGCCTATTCGGTAAAATCGGCGGGATATCTTATAGGCGAAACTGTTTTGAATATGATTAAGGAGGGAATTAAATGAATATAGGATACTGCTTTACAGGTTCATTTTGTACATTTGAAAAATCTATAGAGTCCCTTAAAGCACTTGTCAGAGACGGACATAATGTTACGCCTATTATGAGTGAAAATGCGTATACTATGGATACACGATTCGGCGATGCAGTCGATATTCAAAACAGACTTATTGAGATAACGGGAAACAGCATTATTCATACCATTGAACAGGCGGAGCCTATAGGACCAAAGAAAATGTTTGATGTTTTGGCAATTGTTCCCTGCACGGGAAATACCCTTGCAAAGCTTGCAAACGGAATAACAGATACTGCCGTTACAATGGCTACAAAAAGCCATTTGAGAAACAGCAGACCTGTTGTTATCGGAGTTTCTACAAACGATGCTTTGGGAGCTGCCGCTAAGAATATCGGTATGCTTTTGAACTATAAGAATTACTACTTTGTACCCTTTGGTATGGATAACTGTATTATGAAGCCTAAATCAATGGTTTGTGATTTTGAAAAGGTATCACAGACCATAGAATCGGCAGAAAAAGGAATTGAGATTGACAAAAAAATATTCTGATTTACCGCTTTTTATATTGACATTTTACTCTACATTTTATATATTTAATCTATGACATTTTGCACTGAATGTAATAGTAAAAGACAGCATTTTGTCAAATCGGGTTAAAATGAGGATGTGTATATTGGAAAAGATAATCGACCTTAGAAATATTACCGTAAAATACGGTGATAACGTTGTGCTTGATAAATTAAATTTGTATATAAATAAAAAAGAGTTTATAACGCTGCTTGGTCCTTCAGGCTGTGGTAAGACCACAACACTCCGATGTATTGCAGGCTTCATTGAACCTGATGAAGGAGAGGTTATTTTTGAAGGAAAGAAAATAAATGATGTTCCTCCTCATAAGAGAAAGGTAAACACCATTTTTCAGCGTTATGCTCTTTTTTCTCATTTAAATGTTTATGAGAATATTGCCTTCGGTCTTAAGCTTCAGAAAAAGCCAAAGGATGAAATCAGAAAAACTGTTGCGCAAATGCTTGAGCTTGTAAATCTTAAGGGCTTTGAAAAGAGGAGCATAGATTCACTTTCAGGCGGTCAGCAGCAGCGTGTTGCCATTGCAAGAGCTTTGGCAAATAATCCCCATGTGCTTCTTTTGGACGAGCCTCTGGGTGCCCTTGATTTAAAGCTTCGCAAGGATATGCAAAAGGAGCTTAAGGCAATTCAAAAAAGACTGGGAATTACATTTATTTACGTAACCCATGACCAAGAGGAAGCTCTTTCAATGTCCGATACGGTTGTTGTTATGGACAAGGGTAAAATTCAGCAGATAGGAACTCCCGAGGATATTTATAATGAGCCTGTGAATGCTTTTGTTGCTGATTTTATCGGCGAGTCAAATATTGTTGACGCCACTATGATAAAGGACTATCTTGTATCCTTCGGCGGTGTTACCTTTGAATGTCTCGACGCAGGCTTTGGAGAGAACACTTCTGTTGAGGTTGTAGTAAGACCTGAGGATATCAGAATTGTTAAAAAGGGCAGTAAGGCTTCTCTCCCCGGAAGAATTACAAGTGTAACCTTTAAAGGTGTTCATTTTGAAATTCTTGTAGATGTAGCAGGCTTTATTTGGATGATTCAGACCACGGAGCATCATAGAGTGGGCGAGGAAATCGGTATGTATATCGAGCCTGACGCTATCCACGTTATGAACAGAAGCGAGTACAGCGGTGAATTCGGCGATTATTCTTATTTCTCTGACGAGATGGACCATATTTCCGACGCCTCTTATAATTGGGAGGAAGAAGAAAATGAGTAAGCTTTCCTCTAAGCTCCTTGATAAGCCTTATCTTGTATGGACAGTGTTATTTATTGTTGCACCCTTGCTTATGGTGGCATACTATGCTTTTACTGATAAAAGCGGTGCTTTTTCACTTTCAAGCGTTGAGCAGATACCTGCCTACATTCCGACAATACTTTTATCGGTATTATATGGCTTAGCCGCAACCGTAATCTGTCTTGTTATTGGCTTTCCCTTTGCGTATATTTTTTCAAAGGTAAGCCACCGCAGACAGCAGACTATGGTTCTTCTTGTTATGCTGCCTATGTGGATGAATTTTCTTATAAGGACATATAGTTGGATGACTATTTTAGGCGACACAGGTGTAATTAATACAATTCTCGGATATTTCGGAATTGAACCGCTGAAGCTTATAAACACAGGCGGAGCAGTTATTTTGGGAATGGTGTATAATTTCCTGCCTTATATGATACTGCCCATTTATTCTGTTTTGTCAAAGCTTGATAATTCTCTTGTTGAGGCAGCTCAGGATTTGGGTGCAAGCAGATTTCAGGTTATGAGAAGGGTTGTTGTACCCCTTTCAATGCCGGGAATTCTCAGCGGAATAACAATGGTTTTTGTTCCCTGTGTTTCAACATTCTATATTACGCAAAAGCTTGGCGGCGGTCAGATTGTACTTATCGGTGACGTTATTGAAACACAGTTTCAAAGCGCTAATAATTATAATCTCGGTGCGGCATTGTCATTTGTTTTGATGATTTTAATTCTCATTTGCCTTGGTGTAATGAATTATTTCGGTGCAGATGAAAACGGCGACGGGGGTGTTGTTATATGAAAAATAAAATGTCCCCATTATCTAAATTCTATATAATTCTTATATTTATTTTTCTTTATGCACCTATAGCGGTAATGATGCTGTTTTCATTTAACGCCTCAACAAGCACTTATGTTTTCAGTGGATTTTCGCTTCATTGGTATAAGGAAATGTTTTCCGATTCAACGGCAATGCAGGCTTTGAAAAATACTGTTTTACTTGCAATCTGTACTGCTTTAGTTTCAACTGTTTTGGGAATACTTGCGGCAGTAGGCCTTTTTAACTCAAAAAATAAGCTTTATAAAAGAGCTATGATGACTGCTACAAATATTCCTATGATGAATCCCGAAATCGTAACAGGTATCGCAATGATGCTCCTTTTTGTATTTGCAGGTGCACTTGTAAATAAAACCGATGTTTTAGGATTTTGGACTCTTTTAATTGCCCACGTAACTTTTTCGTTGCCATATGTTATTTTAAATGTTATGCCTAAGCTAAGGCAGTTTGATATGCACGTTTATGAAGCGGCGGTTGATTTGGGCTGTAAGCCTGTTAAAGCATTCTTTAAAGTAGTAATGCCGGAGATTTTAAGCGGAATTATAACAGGCTGTGTGATGAGCTTTACTTTGTCACTTGATGACTTTATCATAAGCTATTTTACAAACGGACCGAGCTTTCAGACATTGCCTATCTATATTTTCTCAATGACAAAAAAGAGGGTAAAGCCTGATATGTTTGCCCTTTCCACTCTTATGTTTGTATCAATTTTAGTGCTTCTTGTTTTGATGAATATTGCTCAGAGCAAGGCTGACAGAAGGGGTAAGAGTGAGCAGAAATGAAAAGATTTATTGCAGCTTTAATTTCTGCTGTTCTTATGTTGTCTGCTTTACCGATAAGCGTATATGCAGAGGATGAATATTTTTCAAATGAGCAGATTGAGTATTATAAAAATCTTGGGCTTCAGGGCACAACAGTTAATGTTTATAACTGGGGTGAATATATTTCCGACGGAAGCGAAGGCTCAATGGATGCTGTGGCTGAATTTGAGAGACTGACAGGCTGTACCGTAAATTATACTAATTATGAATCAAACGAGAATATGTATTCAAAGCTGACGGGCGGCGGCGTTTCTTATGATGTAATCGTTCCAAGTGACTATATGATTGACCGCCTTATCGAAGAAAATTTGCTTTTGGAGCTTGATTACGATAATATTCCGAATATGAAATATATTAATGAGAAATTTCAGCATCTTTTTTACGACCCTGACCAAAAATATTCTGTTTGCTATAATGTGGGTACGACAGTTTTAATCTATAACAAAAGGCTTGTAAAGGAAGAACCTGACAGCTGGGAAGTGCTTTGGGACGAGCAGTATAAAAATAAAGTGCTGATGTTTAATAATCCCCGTGATGCCTTTGCAATAGGTCAGGCAATGCTCGGGCAGGACTTTAACTCAACAAGCGAGCAGGATTGGGCAGATTGTGCCGAGCTTATGGCAAAGCAAAAGGACGCAGTAAATCCTGTATATGTTATGGATGAGGTCTTTAACCTAATGGAAAGCGGCGAATATGCTTTGGCAACCTACTATGCCGGCGACTATCTTTTGATGCTTGAAAATAATTCTGATTTGGGATATTGCTTTCCTAAGGAGGGAGTAAATGCGTTTTACGATGCCTTTTGTGTTCCTACTTGTTCAAAGAATAAAAAGGGTGCCGAAGCATTTATAAACTTTATGCAGGAGCCTCAGGTTGCTTTTGAAAATGCAGAATATATTTTTTACCGTTCACCGAATGTAACGGTTGAGGAAAATGAGGACAGCTCATTTTATCAAAGCGATGTAATATATGCAGATAATTTGAATACCCAGTATTTTAAAAATCTTCCGCAAAATATTATTGAGCTTGAAAATAATTTGTGGACTCAGGTAAAAAGCGGAAAGCTGTCTGATAACAATAAGGAGCAGGAAAAGCGAATTTATATCGAATGTTCTGTTATAGGCGGTCTTGCTGTTATTGTAATAATCGGTAAAATAATTTCAAATTTCAAGAAAAAGAAGGAACAGGATTTGAGTGATTTGTATGATTAAATGCGCAATATTTGATTTAGACGGAACACTTGTTGATACTTCTGTTGATTTAGGACGTGCTACAGCATATGTGCTTGAGCAGTTTGGCAGAGAGGCGAAGTGGACAGATGCCGACTACAGAAAATTTGTGGGAAACGGTGCCAAAAAGCTTATTGAAAGAGCCTTTGAAAATACTCTTTCAGAGGAGGAGGTCAACAAAGCCCTTGATATGTTCAAGGTGAAATATAATGATATTCTTCTCGATAATGCTTATGTTTACGAAGGAATAAAAGAGGCTCTTGATACTGTTAAGCAAAGGGGAGTAAAGCTTGCTGTTGTCACAAATAAGCCTCATAAATCAGCCGTTAAAATGGTTGAAACTCTTTTCGGAAAAGACTATTTTGAGCTTATAACAGGCGCTCACGAGAGCGTTGCAAAAAAGCCCGACCCGTTCACAACCAAGGAAACGCTGAAAAAGCTGGGTGTAAAGCCGAGTGAGGCGATTTTCTTCGGCGACAGCGATGTAGATGTTCTTACTGCAAAAAATGCGGGCGTAGAGGCAGTAGGATGCTCTTGGGGCTTTAGAAGCTTTGAGTGCCTTCTTTCAGTGGCTCCGTCGGCAATAATTGACGAGCCGAAATATATCTCAAAACTTTGTTAAAACTTTTTCAAAAAAAGTGTTGACAAATGGCGACGGCTTTGCTATAATTCATATCGTTGACGCGAGAGTGGCGGAATCGGCAGACGCGCACGTTTGAGGGGCGTGTGGGGCGACTCGTACGGGTTCAAGTCCCGTCTCTCGCACCATTAAAGGCTTAGTAACATTTGTTATTAAGCCTTTAATTTTTTTGACGGACTTGACCGTCTTTTATAAAAATCCAGCGACGGATACTTGTACCGTCGCTGAAAGGAGAAACATATGGAGTGATTGTTAGTATTTTGCTTGCAAAATGCTTTAATCACGTAATGTGTTTTGACGCGTCCCGTCTCTCGCACCACACTGTATGTTGACAAAGCAGTGTTTGAGTGGTAAATTAATATATGAAAGTGAGGTAATATTATGACTGCAATTAAAAAATCAAATAAAGTATTATCAATTCTTTTTGCAATTATAATGATATTTAGCTGTACTGCTTCGCCGATTAGCACTTATGCAGCAACAAAGCCAAAAGCAACAAGCATTTCATCAATAAGTGCAACAGCAGGTGGCTTTAAGGTTAAGTATAAAAAGGTCAGCGGTGTTTCGGGATATCAAATTCAATACGCTACAAAGAGTGATTTTTCAAACAAGAAATCAGTTAAAGTAACTAAATATTCCACTACATCAAAAACAGTAAGCGGATTGACCTGCAAGCAAAAATATTATGTTCGTGTCAGAACATACAAAACATCTAAGAATAAAACCTCTTACAGTTCTTGGAGCAGTAAGAAAAGCATTACAACAAAAATGAAGTCTACATCAATCAGCAAGCTGACGCCGAAATCAACAAGCATTACTGTAGCTTGGAAAAAAGCCGTAGGTGTTACCGGCTATCAGATTCAGTACGCTGCAAAGAGTGATTTTTCAAACAAAAAGACGATTAAGATTACAAAATCGTCTACAACATCAAAGACAATTACCTCTCTAAAGTCATCAACAAAATACTATTTTAGAATTCGTACTTATAAAACAAAAAACGGTTCAACATATTACAGCTCTTGGTCCTCTGAGATGAACGCAACTACGGCAGGAACATCTGCAACAACAGAAACACCGCCGACAACAACTGTTCATACACATAACTGGGTTGCAATCACCAAAACAGAACCCATTTACGAAACCCAAACAACATATGAATGGGAAAAACATGCTTTCTGCTATGGCTGTCATATGGATTTAACTGTTGAAGGCGACAAATACAATATGAATTACGCACTATTCCACATGAAACACATTCGAGGTTATGATCCTAATATTCCTATTTGTCCTAAAACTTACAATGACTACAACGGATCTTACTATTATGACTATGTCCAAGTACCAACAGGAACAGAACAAGTCAAGGTCGGTGAAAAGACCGTTACCACAGGATACAAATGTTCATCTTGCGGTGCAACCAAAAGCACATAACTAACAAAAAGGCTATCACGAGATAGCCTTTCAGACTGTCGATAAAGTGGTCTGAACCACGCCAAAGTATGTAAAGAATAATAATTACTCGTAGGGGCTTGCAGTGCAAGCCCGCTTTATTTTTCGGCGACTTTCACAATCATAACCACCTGTTTGACGGGTGAATATGATTTTGTAAAAAGTATAAATTTGTTCTTTGATTTGTCAAATGTGTAACATTATGTAACAAAAATAAAAATAATTGTTTATTTTTATTCTTGTTTCTGTTATAATAATATGTAACTTTGTAAGCAGGGGGGATATTGCGTGAAAAAGATTAACATTTTTGTCATTCTTTTGTGTTTTATTCTCCTTATGTCAGGCTGCAGTAATTTCCGTATGGCAGCGTCTATTGACGATTTGATTTCTCCTGTTTCCCCCAGCGGAGACAATGCAGGAGTTCAGAATGCCCTTGACGAATATTGCAAAAGCGGATATTCAATTAAAATTCCTGCCAGCGGAAGCTATACAACCTCTTTTATTCTTAAAGATATAGATAACGATTCCGTAAACGAGGCAATTGCTTTTTACGAGCCGTCAAATAAAATGGGTACTGTTTCAATGTCTGTGCTTAAAAAAAGCGGGGATAAATGGACTGTTTATGAAAATATTGAAAGCGCCGCTACGGATGTTAATTCAGTGGATTTCTGCGATTTGAATAATGACGGACTTGAAGAGATTATCGTTTGCTGGAGCGTTGTTTCAAAAACAACAGGCTTTAAATTAAATGTCTACAGGCAAACAACTGACGACAACGGAAAATATTTAATCAAAAATGTTTCCGATTCTGTTACTGCAAGTGATTTTATTTGTGTTGATATGGATTCCGACGGAGTAAAGGAGCTAATGATTTTTGCAAACGGAGTATCCTCGGAGTTCCCTAAAGCAGAGCTTTATTCTTATATTGACAATAAGAAAAATCTTCTTGGCAGAACAAAGCTTGACAGCACAATAACATCCTTTGAAAATATTACCTGCGGAGAAACCGATGAGGGAATGTCTGTTTATGCAGATGCAGTCCGTTCCGACGGCTCCTCTATGGTAACCGAATTTATTTACTGGTCTGATTATTATAATTCTATCGTATCTCCGTTTTACAGCTATTCCACCTCAAGAACAACAGAGACTTCAAGAAACAGTATGATAGCCTGCCGAGATATTGATGCAGACGGTATTATTGAAATACCGACTGATGCTGATTTCAGCAAGCTGCCGTCGGGAATTGAGGTCCAGAGCTGGAAGACATACGGCAATACAGTTTTATCTCATAAATGCTATTCTGTTTCATGCAAAAGAGACGGATATATTATAGTTATTCCCAATGATATGTTTAAGAAAATATCAATTGAATATGATAATGATTTAAGACTGTTTAAGGTTCTCGATAAGAAAGAGAAATCAACTGTATTTGAAATTCTTACAGTGGTAAAAACAAGCTATAACAGTGAGGACAGTAAATATTCAGAGTATGAAAAAATACTTGACGATTCGGGATTTGTATATCTTGCAAGGATAAATCCGAAGTCAAGTATTGATATAGATACAAAAACCCTTGAAAATATGGTTAAGCCATATTGACACAAAAGGAGGAGTATTTAAGCATTATGAAAAAAGTTCTTGTAGCAGAGGATGAGGAGTCTATCCGTGAATTTATAGTGATTAATCTCACAAGAAGCGGATATGAGGTTGAGCAGGCTGAAAACGGTGCCGTTGCTCTTGAAAGGTTTTTGCAGGACGAAAACAGCTTTGATGTTGCAATTTTGGACATTATGATGCCCGAGGTTGACGGACTTACTGTTTGTAAGGAAATGAGAAAGCGTTCTTCTGATTTGGGCATTATTATGCTCAGCGCAAAAACACAGGAGATGGATAAGGTAACGGGGCTTCTTTTCGGTGCAGACGATTATGTTACAAAGCCCTTTTCTCCAAGCGAGCTTATGGCAAGAGTTGACGCTGTTTACCGTCGTGTTGAAATGACAAGGGGCTTTCGTAAAAACGATACGACAGGAGACAGTATCGTTCTTGACGAATTTGAGCTTAATCTCAGAAACAGAACCCTGTCAAAAAACGGCCAGCTTATTGAACTTACTCAGGTTGAATTTCAGATTATTGAGTATTTCTTTAAAAATCCAAATGCCGCCCTTTCCAGAACTGATATTTTGAAGCAGGTATGGGGCGCAAATTATTTCGGCGACGAAAAGATTGTTGACGTTAATATCAGACGCCTGAGAATGAAGGTTGAGGATAATCCGTCAAGTCCGTCAAGGCTTGTGACGATTTGGGGACTTGGCTATAAATGGATAACCGATAATCAGTAATCTATTCTATTTTTATAATTTACGGTACGGCAGATGCAAAAAATTAAGAAATTTATAGGTGAAAAACTGCATAAGTATAAGCTTGACGGTATCACACTGAGATGGGTTATAAACATACTCGGTGTTATTGCCGTGTTCTTCATTTGCTGCTTTATTCTTGCATCTGTATCAATAAAAAACTACTATTATTCAAATGTTGAAAGCATACTTAATTCCGGTGCGTCATCAACTGCAGTCAGCTATTTTTCCGCTAATCTTGATGCCGGTGCAACTCTTGAGCAGTGCGCCGCTGAATTTATTGACAGCTTCAGCTATAAGGAAAAGACAACAACATGGATAATTGATAATGACGGAGAGGTTGTTACATCTTCAAGCGGCTTTGCCATTGAAAAGCAGGAAATGCCCGATTATGACGAGGCACTTATAAGCGAAAGCGGAAAAGGTAAATATATCGGTAAGCTTGACAGCGGTGAAAAGGTTATGGCTATCTGCCGAGTTATAAAAAATTCCGACAGTGATATTGTAGGTGCAGTTAGGGTACTGTCGTCAATGGAGCTTGTTGATAAGCAGGTTCACAATATCGTCTTTGTGATTTTTGTGGGACTTATGTTTGTATTTGCTTTAATTGTTTTTTCAAACCTCTTTTTCATTAGGTCAATTATCATTCCTGTTCAAGAGATTGAGGGAATTACTAAAAAAATTTCCCAGGGTGACTATTCCGCAAGAATCGAAAAAAAGTATAATGATGAAATAGGAAATCTTTGCGACTCCATTAATACAATGGCTGAAGAAATTTCATCAGCCGATAAAATGAAAAATGACTTTATTTCAACTATTTCCCACGAGCTCAGAACTCCATTGACCTCAATTAAAGGCTGGGGCGAAACCTTGACGCTTACATCTGATGATTCTGTTGATGAGCTGACAAGAAAAGGGCTTCAGGTTATCGTCAAGGAGGCCGGCAGGCTTGAAGGCTTTGTGGAGGAGCTTCTCGATTTCTCAAGGCTTCAAAGCGGAAGAATGAATTTGAGGCTTGCTAAAACAGACATTTTTGCCGAGCTTGACGAAACTGTATTCACCTTCCGTGAAAGAGCAATGCGAGAGGGAATAGAAGTAAAATACAGTATTCCCGATGTTCCTGCGGCGGCAAATGCTGACGCTAACAGGCTCAAGCAGGTATTTATGAATATTCTTGACAATGCGCTGAAATATTCAAGAGCTCCGTCAAAAATATTTGTGAAGGCAGAGTTTACCAAGCTTGACGAAAAAGATTTTGCTAAAATCGCAATAGCAGACCAGGGCTGCGGAATAAGTAAAGAGGATTTGCCCCACGTGAAAGAAAAGTTTTATAAGGCAAATGTTTCCGTCAGAGGCTCGGGCATAGGTCTTGCCGTAACTAATGAGATTGTTAATCTCCACGGCGGTAAGCTTGAAATTGACAGTAAAGAGGGCAAAGGCACTCTTGTAACAATATATCTTCCTATTGAAAATGCACCTTCTGAAAATCAGCTTCAGGATATTTCAAAAAATCAGGCTGACGCTGAAATTGACAGAGGAATGGAAATGAAAGGTTAAACTATGGCAGAAAAGAAAACCCATAAAACCTCTGTGGGAGGTCAGGCTCTCATAGAGGGTATAATGATGCAGGGACCTAAGGGCGTTGCAACCGCTGTCAGAAAGGCTGACGGTGATATCCTTGTGGAGCATCACGAGGTAAAGCACCTAAAAGATAAAAATAAATTTTTCGGACTTCCTGTTGTCAGAGGTATTGTAGCCTTTGTTGAATCTATGATAACGGGCTATAAAATGCTTATGTATTCCGCAGAGGTTTCAGGTATGGAAGACCTTGAAGATGTGGAAATGAATAAGTTTGAAAAATGGCTGACCGATAAGCTTGGCGATAAGTTTATGGATATCATAATGGGTATCGGTACGGTTTTAGGCTTTGCCCTTGCCTTTTTGATTTTCTTCTATCTTCCTGTACTTATTTTTAATAAGCTTAATGAGTGGACTTCAATGGCTTTGACTCCCTGGCAGGGAACTATTGAGGGCGTTATGAAAATTATTATTTTTGTGGCGTATATTGCACTTGTAAGCAATATGAAGGATATTAAAAGAACCTTTATGTATCACGGTGCTGAACATAAATCAATTACCTGCTATGAGGCAGGTATGGAGCTGACTGTTGAGAATGTTAAAAAATGCTGTCGCTTTCATCCCAGATGCGGTACATCCTTTATATTCGTAATGCTGATTTTGAGCATTATTGTGAGTACCTTGCTTTCAAAAATCTTCCCCGGTATTGCTCAGATAAGAGTGCTTTGGATGATATTGAAGCTTGCCTTTATTCCGCTTGTAATGGGACTTGGCTATGAATTTATAAAATATGCAGGCAGACATGATAACTTGTTTGTAAAGATTGTCAGTGCTCCCGGACTTTGGATGCAGAGACTTACAACAAAGGAGCCGGATGATGATATAATTGAGTGCGGTATTGCATCTTTAAAAGCAGTTATTACGGACAATCCGGAGGACGATGAAATCAAATGACCTTGAAGGAAGCTTATAATTACGGAGTCTATTTTCTGTCCTGTAACGGCGTTGATGAAGCCGAGTTTAAATCTCTTTGTCTTGTCTGCCATCTTGACGGTATAAAAAACAGTGAATATCAACAGCATAAAGATGACGAAATAATTATGAAACGCCTTGCCGATTTGCTTTGGAGAGTTAAGGCAGGTGAACCGCTCCAGTATGTTATCGGCAAGTGGGATTTTTATGATAGTGAGTTTTATGTCGGTAAAGGTGTTCTTATTCCCCGACCTGAAACTGAGGAGCTTGTTGAAAAGGTAATAGATAAAACAAAAAGTTTAGGTAAATGTGTTATATATGATTTATGCGCCGGCTCGGGATGTATCGGCTTAAGCGTTGCAAAGGCCTGTCCCGATTCAACTGTCTATCTTGTTGAAAAAAGTGCAGACGCAATGCAGTATCTTTTAAAAAATGCTGAAGGCACACAAAACGCAAAGGTTATTTGTGCGGATATAAAAGATGAAATAGATTTGCCAAGTGCTGATATAATAGTATCAAATCCGCCTTATATAAAGACGGAGGACATCAAAAGTCTTCAGCCCGAGGTTCAGCTTGAGCCTGCTATGGCACTGGACGGCGGAAAAGACGGTCTTGACTTTTACCGCATAATCAACGATAATTGGGCTTGCAGATTAAATAATAACGGTGAGCTTTTTCTTGAAATCGGTGAGGAACAGGGCGAAGCGGTAAAAAGCATTCTCACTAATTTTAAAGATATAAATGTTTATAAGGATATGTACGGCAACGACCGTATGATTATTGCTAATATTTCTAAGGAATGATAATATGCTTTCTATTCTTTCATATTTAAGACAGGGTGAATATCTTGAAGCAATTATTGCTATTCTTTCAAGATGCTTTGTAGTGTTCTGCTGTCTGCCTATTCATGAGCTTGCCCACGGCTTTGTGGCGTACAAGCTTGGTGATAATACGGCGAAGAATCAGGGCAGGCTTACATTTAATCCCTTTGCACACCTTAATCCCATCGGAACACTTATGATTTTCCTTTTCGGTATCGGCTATGCGAATCCTGTTCCTGTTAATCCGAATAATTTTAAAAATCCAAAAAACGGCATGGCAATTACAGCCTTGGCAGGACCTGCTTCAAATCTTCTTATGGGCTTCTTGTCTGTATTTGTTTATTATGCTCTTGCATCGTTTTATAACGGATCAACCGTTATGTATGCCGTTATGTATTTTTTCTATTTTGCGGCATCTGTAAATGTCACCTTGGCTGTATTCAATCTTTTACCTATACCGCCGCTTGACGGTGCAAAAATTCTCGGTGCCGTTCTTCCGGACAAAACTTATTTCAAGTATATGCAGTATGAAAGATATATAATGATTGCACTTTTTGTACTTCTTTTTATAGGTGTGCTTGACACTCCTATTGCTTGGCTTTCATCATTTATGATGAAAATTATTTCAATTATTCCGAGGCTTATTTTCGGAGGTATTTAATGGAACAGCTTAACTATAAGATAGATGTATTTGAAGGCCCTATGGACTTGTTGCTTCATCTTATCGCAAAGCATAAACTGAATATTAATGATATCCCGATTGTTGAGCTTGTTAATCAGTATCTTGATTATGTTAGGCAGATGCAGGAGCAGGACTTTGATGTTGCAGGCGAATTTCTTGAAATGGCGGCAAGGCTTATCTACATTAAAACCGTTTCACTTTTGCCAAAGCATGAGGAGGCTGAGATACTGAAAAAAGAGCTTACCGGCGAGCTTATTGAGTATCGTGATTGTAAGCTTATGGCAGGCAAGCTTGCTCAGCAGACAGAGGGCTTTAACCGTTTTGTACGTCAGCCTCAGCAGGGATATGTCAATTATGATTATGAACGCTTCCACGAGGGCGAAGAGCTTTTAAATGCTTATATCAGTGCTGCAGGCAGAGGCAGAAGAAAGCTTCCTCCTCCGCTCGATTCCTTTAAGGTAATTGTTGCAAAGAAATTTGTTGCCGTAGCGTCAAAGGTAAGCTCTGTTATGAAAAAGCTCTGTGGCGGAAAAAAGGTAAAATTTTTAAGCCTTTTTCAAGACGCACAAACGAGAAGCGATATGGTAGCAACCTTTCTTGCAGTTCTTGAGCTTGCAAAATCAAAGAAAATAACTATTGACGGTGAAATGACAAATCCGTCTGTTCAAATAGTAAATGAGGTAAATGATATTGAGCAGTAATAATGTTTTGGCATCTCTTGAGGCAATGCTCTTTGCGGCAGGGGACCCTGTGGAACCCGGTAAGCTTGCCGAGGTACTTGATATTGATGTTGAAAATGTAATAAAAATGCTTGGGCATCTTGAGGCGTCCTATGATGAAAATAACAGTGGTCTGAGGCTTATACGTGTAGACGGTAAGTATCAGCTTTGTACCCGTGAGGAGTATAGCGAAGAGGTTAGAGGTCTGCTTGAAATCAAAAAAAATACTCCTTTGAGCCAAGCGGCGTTTGAAGTTCTTGCCATTGTGGCGTATAATAAGACTGTTACAAAGTCTTTTATCGAGCAAATTCGAGGAGTGGATTGCAGCGGACCTGTTTCAAACCTTGTACAAAAAGGTCTTATTGAGGAAAAGGGCAGACTTGACTTGCCCGGCAGACCGCTTGTATACGGCACTACTGACAGATTTTTGCGGTGTTTTTCTTTAAACAGCCTTGAGGATTTGCCTGATTTACCCGAAAATACAGAGGAAAAGGACGATTCCCAAACCTCTCTGTTTGAGGATAACAATGAAAGCAAAAACTCTGTTTTGAACGAAAATGATGTCTTGATGGACATTGACGAGGAGGATGGTTAATGAAAGTATTTTTAATAATTCTTGCTGTCCTTGCAGTAATTATAATTGCGGTGCTGTCGCTATCTGTAACGCTGACGGTTGTATACGATAAGGGCTGGCACACAAAGGCACAGATTCTTTTTATAGAAAAAGATATTGTGCTTTCAAAAATTCTTTCTTTTATTCTTTTTCCTGAAAAAAAAGCCGAGCAGGTTGCAGATGAAAGCAAAAAGAAAAAGAAAAATAAGAAAGCCGAAAAGGATAAGCAGGAGCAGGAGGCGGCTCAATCTGAAGAAATTGTTGAGGAGACTGCCCAAGCAGAAAATAAGCCCGAACAGGAAAAGCCTGCCGAAAAGAAGCCCAATCCCATTAAGAAATTATGGGACAATGAGGGCATTGTAGGTATAATGTCACTTGTATCAAATGTGCTTGAAACTGCAAATTCTGCAGTAACAACATTAATTAGGGGTTTACATATTTACTCACTTTATGTTATGATATTAGTAGGCGGTCCCGATGCGGATATGATTGCCCGTTCATACGGAACCCTTTGTAAGTATTATTACCCGCTTAAGGGAATGATTCTTAACGGAATGAAGGTTGATAATTATGACGATTATATTCAGCCTGATTTCATTGCTGATAGGACTGAGGTTGAATTTCAGATTATTGTCAGCATAAATGTTGCTTTACTCCTTAAGGTTGCACTTAAGGCTGGTTTTGTATTTTTAAAGAATTTAATAAAAAATAAAAAAGGGGATTAGTTAATTATGAAAGAAACTCCGGTAAACAAAATAATGGAAAACACGCTTGAAAAAATGCGTCAGATGGTTGATGTTTCAACAATCATCGGTGAGCCTATGACAACAGGTAATACTACTCTCATTCCTGTTTCAAAGGTTTCCTACGGATTTACATCAGGCGGTACAGACCTTCCGTCAAAGCAGAATGCAGAGCTTTTCGGCGGCGGTGGCGGAGGAGGAATTACAATTACTCCTGTTGCTTTTATCGTTATTGAAAACGGCAAGTGCAGAATGATGCAGATTAATAACTACACATCATCTGCTGACCGTGCAATTGCAATGATTCCAGAGCTTGTTGATAAGGTTACAGAGCTTCTCAAGGCTGAAAAATCAGAGGATAAGGCAGAGGAAACTCCTGCAGAATAATTATATATTCAAATCACCTGCATATTATTTATGTAGGTGATTATTTTGTTAAAGAGATTGTCATTTGCTTTAGCCTTTTTGTTTATGCTTCCATTTACTGCATATGCAGGAGAAAATAGTGCAAGGTCTGCCATCGTTATTGATGCACAGACTAAAACGATTCTCTATGAAAAAAACGCATATGAGCAAAGAGCTATTGCTTCAACGACTAAAATTATGACGGCACTTCTTGCTATCGAAAGCGGCAGACTTGATGAAAAGGTTAAGGTTACTGCCGATATGATAAATGTTGAAGGCTCATCATTAGGACTTAAGGAAAATGACGAGCTTACCCTTTATGACTTAGTTTGCGGTATGATGCTGACATCGGGCAACGATTCTGCAAATGCTGTAGCCGTTTTTCTTTCGGGGAGTATTGAAAACTTTGCGGTGCTAATGAATAAGCGTGCCGAAGAAATAGGTATGAAGAATACTTATTTTGTTACACCGTCAGGACTTGACGAAGGAGAGCATCATTCAACAGCATATGATATGGCACTTCTGACGGCGCAGGCAATCTCTGTTGATACCTTTTGCGATATAGTATCAAAGCAAAGTGCAGAAATAACTATCGGAAAAAATAAAACAACTGTTTACAATCATAACCGACTGCTTTCAATGGATAAGGATATTTTCGGCGTTAAAACAGGATTTACCGAAAAGGCAGGAAGATGCCTTGTTTCCGCAAAGAATTATAACGGAAATCAGTTAATCTGCGTTACTCTTTGCTGCCCTGATGACTGGAATGACCACATTTCTCTATACAGCGAATGTGAGAAAAAATATTATGAGGCTAAGGCTGAAAATATGAGAGATATTACCATTGTAGGCGCAGAAAAAGACAAGGTCAGATGTTCTTTCGCAAAAACATATTACACCTTGTCACAAATTAAAGTGGTTGAGTATTATTCTCCCTTTGTGTATGCTCCGATAAAAAAAGGCGACCGAGTGGGTACTGCCCTTGTGTATTATAACGGAAAATTATTAGAAAGACTGCCGATAGAGGCAGACGAGGATGTTGAATATTATGGCAAACAACAATTTAGTACGACTTCAAAAGTATATGGCTGAATGCGGTGTGGCATCAAGAAGAAAATGTGAAGAGCTTATCCAAATGGGCAAGGTTAAGGTCAACGGCCACGTTGCAGAAATCGGCTGTAAGATTAACCCTAAGAAAGACCTTGTAACCGTTAGAGGCAAGAAGATTAATAAAGAAGAAAAAATGTATTACATTATGCTCAATAAACCGAGAGGATATGTTACTACGGTTTCCGATGAATTAGGAAGAAAAACCGTTATGGACTTGGTAAATATTGATGCAAGAGTTTATCCTGTGGGCAGACTTGATAAGGACTCCGAGGGCTTGCTTATCCTTACTAATGACGGCTCCTTTGCTAACGCTCTTACACACCCAAAGCATAACTATGCCAAGGTTTACAGAGTTACAGTTAGACCGAAGGTTACTGACGAAATACTTGAAACGATCAGAAACGGCATTGAAATTGACGGAAGAAAAACCGCCCCCTGCGATATAAATGTTATCACCGAGGAGGAGGGCAGGGTAGTCCTTGAATTTATCTTGAGAGAGGGCAGAAACAGACAGATTAGAAAAATGTGCGAGGCTGTGGGACTTGAGGTCGCAAGACTTAAAAGAATTTCAATCGGTCCGGTCAAACTCGGTATGCTCAAAACAGGTCAGACAAGAATGCTCACCGATAACGAAATAAAAAAACTCCTCCGCTCATCAAACCCGTCTGAAAAGCAGGAGGAGAATTCTTAATTTCATTCATATGGAGTCGGATTATCTGTTAGCTCTAAAAGATAATCAACACTGACTTCATAGATTTTAGCAATTTTTATTAATGTTTCCGGGGTCATTGAGTTGACCCCGTTTTCATATGCCGCATATGTTCTTCTGTTAATAAAAAGCAGGTCAGCAACCTGTTGCTGTGTTAAATCCCTGTCTTCACGTAAATCACGCAATCTTTTATATTTCATATTATCACCAAGTCTATTATGAATGCCATAAATTCTGCCATTGACAATTGGCAGAATTTATGGCATTATGTATTTGAATAATTATTAAATTATTGATTTTAATAGTCTTTAGTGTTATTATTTACATGTTAGTGAGGTGTGAGTCTGTGAAGAAAATATTTTGTATTATTCTTACCTTATCTTTATTTATTTGCAGTTTATCAGTTGCATTTGAAGAAATATCCGCAAAAAATATGGAAAGCTCCATATCAGCATTTTCTTCCTCTGTTAATGAAATGATAAGACACTATGATACCGATGAGGAATATGTTAGCGAGAAAAAAAGCAGTCAACAATTTATCAAAGACAGGCTCATAGTATCATCCGACAAGGTTAATAATGACTACGGTGCAATTGATAAAGTAGTAGGACTTGGGTATACAATTCTGCAATATGACAGTGAAGAGTCCGCAGAAAATGCAAAGAATACTCTTATTTCAAACGGATATAATGCAGAATATGACGCTATACTCTCCTGCTGTGATGTCAATTCAAACTCGTCAACCTCTGCAAAATGGGGTAATGATAGAGTCGAATCACAAGAGACCTTAAATGCAATAAAAGCCTCGGGCAGAGAGCTGTCCGAGGTTACCGTAGGCGTTATTGATACAGGTGTTGATGATACGCATCCCGATTTGGCTGACAGAGTTGTTGAAACAGGTCTTAACTTTTCATCAAGCGGTCAAGCAGACAGTAGTATGGACGACCAAGGACACGGAACTATGGTTTCGGGCATAATTGCACAGAATACAACTGACAATGTAAAAATCAAGCCGTATAAGGTGCTTAATTCAGATGGAAAATGTGCTACAACACAAATAATTTCTGTTGTAAATTATATTCTATCCGAGAAGAATGCCCCTGATGTCATCAATTTAAGTCTTGGTGGTGAATCAGACAGAAACGACCCATTTGAAAGTACGCAAAGGTCGCTAATCCAAAGCCTTGTAGGAAAAGGTATAACAGTTGTCGTTGCCGCCGGAAATGAATCTTCAGATGCCGGCAATTATTCACCTGCAAATATAAATAATGTTATTACCGTTTCTGCGTCAACTTCATCAAACAAATTGAGTTATTACAGCAACTTTGGAACGGTAGTTGATATAGCAGCCCCAGGCGATAATATCTTTACTTACACTAAAGGTGGAGGATATACAAGCAGTTACAGCGGAACATCCTTTGCAGCACCTTTTGTAACGGCTGCGGCGGCAACAGTTTTAATGCTTGATAATACTCTTTCGCCCACTCAGGTTGAAAGTAAAATTAAGGACGCGGCATTCCCTATTGTAAATAATACTTCCGGTGTTGAATGGTGCGGTGCAGGTATTCTTAATTATACCGCATTATTTGAAGGTAATCTTGCACCCGAGCCTGTTTTCAGCAGAAAAAGCGGAGCTTATAATGAAGCATTTAGTTTGGAAATTACTGTTCCCGAAGGCTATACGGTAATGTATACAACTGATAATTCAGTGCCTACCTTAAATAACGGAACTGAATATACAGAGCCGATAGAAATAACTGATTCAATGAGCTTTGTAGCGGTTGCAATAAATGAAAATAATAAGAGCAAATACATACCTCTTAACTATTCAATAATTTACCTTGCAGATGAAAGTGATTTTACAATTACAGATGCAGGTGCTATCAGCGGCTACACAGGAGAAAAAACAAGTATTATTGTTCCGGACACTATCAATGGAATTGTTCCTAAATCTGTGTCAAGCGGTGCATTTAACGGTACTGATATTAAAGTTATTGTTTTGCCGGACAGCATTACAAAATTAAATCAAAACGCCTTTAATCAGTGCTTTGAACTGACAAGCATTACCGCACACGGTGTCGAAGATATTGGTGTTTTTGCCTTTTACTATTGCACTTCATTAAGCGATGTAGACATGCCGAATGTAACTGTGGTTCATCATTCGGGTTTTGAAGGGTGCAAAAAACTCGAAAGTGTAAATTTTAACGAAAATGTTGAAGAACTTTACGGAAGAGTCTTTAAAGGAACCGGATTTAAATACGCTTATTTCCCTAATGTGTATAATTTCCAAGACACTTTTGCTGACACACCGTTGGTATCAGCAGATTTGCCACTGTTATATTGGGCAGGCGGAGCATTTAGTAACTGTTATTCTCTCGAACATCTTTATGCACCGGAACTTGAAGAACTTGCGGACGGTGCGTTTGCTAACTGCATAAAGCTAACTGAATTCGTAAAAGATGGAGAATATGATTTAACAAAGCTTAAAGTTGTTGAAGCACAGGCATTTGCTCATTCGTGTTTCAAAGAGATTTATTTGCCAGAGATAACTCAAATAAACGGTTCGGGTACTTTTCAGTATTGTCAGGCTGAATTTATAGATATTCCTAATGTTACTTACATTTCAACGCTCACTTTTAATGGCTGTAAGAATCTCAAACATATCAATATGCCTAATTTTGTAGATGCACCCCGAACGGATTATGAGAATATTTTTGTTGATTGCTTTGCACTTGAAGAATTATATATTCCTAACGCTATCTATTTGCCGGATATTCTTACTTCTACCGCTGTTACTGCTGATGACGACAATGAACTTTCATTGCGTTACATTTATGCTCCGAAAGCAATATATACCAATTATCAGTACAGTAATGGCTTTGGATTGTGCCATAAATTAGAATGGGCATATTTGCCAAATATAAAATATATACCAACTATGACTTCAAAATGGAACGCTACGTTATATCTGTCAGAAAAAACGGAATATATTGATAATTTTCGAAGAGATTACAGTAGTACAACAATAGTTGCTCCTGAAGGCTCATATGCGGCAAAATGGACGAAGAATAACGGTTGTAATTACATACAAAGTGAAAAATGCGAATTTGATGCATTTAAGGATAATTGCTGTTTTTACAAATGTACAGAAAACGAGGAAAAAATTTCACTCCCGGTTCATATTGTTTCTGCAATGTGGGAAAGTGACAGTATTAACAAAATTGCATCAAGCGAAACATATGCTTTTCTAATTGACTTTAATAATGACGGCTATATCAATGCAAAGGATTACGCAATAATTAATAAAAACAGTATAGGCTAATAAAATAATGTGTAATAGAGGATTTCCTTTATTACACATTGTTTTTTATAAAAAATTTACATATTAGGAAAAATAAATATTGATATTAGTTTCACAAAGTGTTAAAATCTATAATAGGCAAATTTGGAATATTTTAAATCTATGTTTGCGTTTTCTCATATTACAAGGAGGACAAAATATTGAACGACTCAAAGGCATTTAAAAGGCTTGAGGCACTTTTTGACGACGGCTCTTTTACCGAGATTGACGCTTTTGCTAAATCAGCGTCAGGTGATGTAGAGGTTGTTGCAGGCTTCGGTACTGTCGGAGATATTGCTGTTTATGCTTTTTCTCAGGACGTAACCGTTGACAGCGGTGCCGTTAGCGTTGCACATTGTGCAAAGATTAAAAAGATCTACGATTTAGCGCTGAAAACAGGCTGTCCTGTTATCGGTGTTTATGATTCAAACGGAGTTAAGCTTACCGAAGGCTTTGAGGTGCTTAACGCATACGGAGAGCTTGTAAAGGCTTCGGCAACTATGAGCGGTGTTTGCCCGCAGATTTCAGTTGTTGCAGGCTCCTGTCTCGGTACATCTGCACTTATTGCAAATATGGCAGACATTGTCGTTGCGGTAAAGGACGCTGATTTTTACGTTTCTGCTCCGTCAGAGGTTACTGCTGAAAATTCTTATAAAGAGGGCACTGTCGATATTCTTGCGGATGATTTTGACGGTGCGGTTAATGAGGTGAAAAAGCTTGTTTCTCTTTTACCGTCAAACAATCTTTCACCTGCTCCTATTTTTGAATTTTCTCAGCCTGTGACTGCTACTGCCGAAAATGCAGATGCTATGGCTATTATAAATTCTATTGCAGACGAAGGCTCAGCTGTTGAAATTAAAGGCGGTTATGCTTCTTCAAACTGTAAAACTGTTCTTGCAACCGTTATGGGTACAACAGTCGGATTTATCGGCTTTGACGGTAAGGCACTTTGCCCCGGTTGTTCCTATAAGGCTGAGGCAATGATTAAGCTTTGCGACGCTTATTCAATTCCTGTTGTTACTCTCGTTAATGCAGACGGCGTTATTAATGAAAGAGAAAATCAGATGCTTACAGCTCTTACTAAGCTTACTTCTGCTTATGCTTCTGCAACCTGCCCTAAAATTTCTCTTATTACAGGACAGGCTATCGGCTCGGCATATATTGCTCTTGCAGGTAAAGGCTCTAATGCGGACTTTGCTTTTGCTTGGGACAGCAGTATTGTTTCACCTCTTAACAGCGATTCAGCCGTTGCATTTTTGTTCAATGACAGACTTGCTAATGGTGAGGACAGAGCGGCTCTTGAAAAGGAATATAACGAAACTGTTGCTTCACCGTTTACTGCCGCCGCCTGCGGTGCGGTTGACGATGTATTTGCTCCTGCACAGTCAAGAGAAAAGATAATTGCGGCACTTGATATTCTTTCGGGTAAGAGAGAAAATACAATGCCGAGAAAACATTCTGTTAAATAATGGAGGATTAAGATATGAAAAACTATACTATCACCGTAAACGGAACACCCTATAGCGTTACAGTAGAGGAGGGCACCGGCTCAACAGCTCCTGTTTCAGTCGCTCCTGCACCAGCACCGGCTCCCGCAGCAGCACCTGCACCGGCTCCAAAGGCTGCCGCTCCTGCTCCTTCAGGCTCTGCAGGCGCAGTTAAGGTTGAGGCTCCTATGCCGGGTAACATTCTTGATATAAAGACATCAGTTGGTGCTTCTGTTACAAGCGGACAGGTGCTTGTTATCCTTGAGGCTATGAAAATGGAAAATGAAATTGTTGCTCCTCAAAACGGTACTGTTGCATCTATCAACGTATCAAAGGGTGACAGCGTTGAGGCAGGACAGGTTATTGTTACATTAAACTAAGAGGTGTCGCAAATGGCTAAAATCGGTATTACAGAAACAGTCCTTCGTGATGCTCATCAGTCCTTGATTGCAACACGAATGACTACTGAAGAATTTTCGGGTATCCTTGAAAAAATGGATAAGATAGGCTATCATTCGCTTGAGTGCTGGGGCGGAGCTACCTTTGACTCATGTCTCCGTTTCCTTGACGAGGACCCTTGGGACAGGCTCCGTCTTATCAGAGAAAAATGCCCGAATACAAAGCTTCAAATGCTTTTCAGAGGTCAGAATATGCTTGGCTATCGTCATTATTCAGACGAGGTTGTAGACTATTTTGTAAAGAAAAGCATTGATAACGGTATTGATATTCTCAGAATATTTGATGCTCTTAACGATGTTCGTAATCTTCAGACTGCAATTAATGCAGCAAAGAAATACGGCGGTCATGTTCAGGCGGCTATTTCCTACACAACAGGTCCCGTTTTTGACATTGAGTATTACTGCAATTACGCAAAGCAGCTTGAAGATGCAGGCGCAGATTCAATTTGCATTAAGGATATGGCAGGTCTTCTTACTCCATACGGCACATATGATCTTGTAAAAGCTCTTAAGGAAACTGTTAAAATTCCTATTCAGCTTCATTCACATTACACATCAGGTCTTGCTTCTATGGTACAGCTTAAGGGTATTGAAGCAGGCGTTGACGTAATCGATACAGCAATCAGCCCTCTTGCTATGGGAACATCTCATCCTGCAACCGAGTCAATGGTTGCGGCTTTGCAGGGAACTGAATACGATACAGGACTTGATATTAAGGCTCTTACGGAAATCAGAGATTTCTTTGTTCCGCTTCGTGAAAAATATCTTGCATCAGGTCTCCTTGACCCGAAAATGCTTGGTGTTGACGCTAATACGCTTCTTTATCAGGTACCGGGTGGTATGCTTTCAAATCTTGTTTCACAGCTTAAGCAGGCAGGTAAGGCTGATAAGCTTGAGGAGGTTTTGAAGGAGGTCCCGAGAGTAAGAGAGGATTCAGGCTATCCGCCGCTTGTTACTCCTACCTCGCAGATTGTAGGTACGCAGTCTGTATTTAATGTAATTTTAGGCGAAAGATATAAAATGGTTACAAAAGAGTTCAAGGATATGGTTGCAGGCAAGTACGGTAAAACCCCTTGCGAAATTGACCCTGAATTCAGGAAGAAAATTGTTGGTGATGACGATATTATTGATTGCCGTCCTGCTGACCTTATCAATGATAAGCTTGATGATTTCAAAGATGAAATCAAGGAATATTATGAGCAGGAGGAGGATATTCTTTCCTATGCTCAGTTCGGTCAGGTTGCCGTTAAATTCTTTGAAAAAAGAAGGGATAAGAAATACGGTCTTGACGGAAAGCACGATGATATTGAGTCAAAGGTTCATCCTGTGTAATTAAGATAAAAACGGAGGGAAATTCCTTCCGTTTTGCTTTTTATATATACGAATTAGAATAAAATGGTTGCATTTCTAATTTTTTGTTGACGAATTTTGACTGCAATGTTATACTATTGTTGAATAAATAATAGGGGGTACATATATGAACGTACTTATTTTCGGCGGTACAGGACTTCTCGGTTCTGCGGCTGCACAGATTTTTATTGACCGTGGTCACAAGGTTAAGACTATTGCTCTTCCTCCGCTTCCTGAAGGAGCTCCTATTCCTGAGGAAATGGAAATTGAGTTCGGTAACTTCCTTGAGCTCACTGATGAAGAGCTTGAAAAGGCTATGACAGGCGTTGATGCTTTTGTTTATGCCGCAGGTGTTGATGAGAGAGTTGAGTTCCCTCATCCCGTATATGAGGCTTACAAAAAGTATAACATTGACCCTGTTGACAGATGTCTTGCAATGGCTAAAAAATGCGGAGTTAAGCGTTGCGTAGTCCTTGGCTCGTACTTTGCTTGGCTTGCAAAGGAACGTCCTGATATGAAGCTTTGCGAAAAGCATCCTTATATCCGTTCAAGAGTTGACCAGGAAAATGTTGCTTTCAAGTATGCTGATGACGATATGGGCGTTGCTGTTCTTGAGCTTCCTTATATCTTCGGTACTCAGCCGGGACGTCGTCCTGTTTGGGTAATTCTTATTGAACAGCTTCAGAGATTTGAAAAGATGC
>JBJFHZ010000057.1:0-2525 GCA_051894075.1 Eubacterium sp. | reverse complement strand
AAAACGGTGGCTGGATTGATATAGCACATAGGTTCACAGACAACGGTCAGGAATCGAACCTATATACAGTGCTAAATATTTAGGCTACCCCAGCGGTCAAAAGTAGCAACGAACAATTAAAAACCCTTTCAAAAAACTTAATACGAATACGGCAAGGTAATCGGCGCAATCACAAAACTCGATTGTAGGCAATTTGTGAGCCTGATTTGAGAGGTTAAATCACAACTGAATAACGGTAATATGCTGACGATTTTCGCCCTAAAACAGTCCAAAAATATAGGGTGGAAAAAGATGCAGCCGGCTATAAAAATGTCAATAGAAAAAATGAAAAAAGATATTCAAAAAAATGAATAAAAATGCAAACAAAAATAGGCGTGACAAATAAGCCTTTGCCGATAAAGCAAAAGCTAATTCTTTTAAATCTTAACTATTGTTCTAAATTACAGTAGTAAGGTTTGTTGTCACGCATAACAGCGTAGATAATACTGACCATTTTGCGGGTAACATGACCTACGGCATTCATATACGGCTTTCCTTCAGCTCGTTTCTTTTGCATAAATGCTTTCATTGCAGGATCGTTCATTGCTGCAAGAGTTGATGCCTGCCATAACGCTCTGCGAAGATACGGAGAACCTCGTTTTGACATATGGTTATGCGTGCCCGTAAATTCTCCGGACTGCTTAACTGTTGGATCGATTCCTGCAAAGGCGGCGAGCTTTGCTGCTGAAGAAAATCTTGAAATGTCACCGATTTCACTGAATATCGTTGCACCGAGTGTCGGGCCGATACCGGGAATAGTTGTAATGTATGTATCAAATTTGGAAAAGGATTTTGCTATTTTATCTTCAAGCTCTTCAATTTGCTTTTGTGCAAATTGAATATGCTCCATATATTGCTTGATAAGCATACCCATAGTATCAATTCCAAGAATAATTCCAAATGAGTTTTGTGCTGCGAATTGTATTTCCTCTGCTTTTGATTTCCCGAATCTACGATTGCTTTCTTCTTTGATTATTTCGGTTAACTTATCTATGTCTATGGCTAAAATTTCTTCAGGTGTAGAACATGTACGAAGCAGCCTTGATGATGTCATTCCGAATATATTTGAAAAAAGATTTTCGTATTCAGGAAACACCTGATCAAGCAAAGCAATTACCTTCTTCTTTAGGTCTGCTACCATATCTACAATGAAATATCTTGCACGGCACATTTCTCTTAACTCATACAGTTCAGACGGAGGCATTCCCCCTTGGGTGTATCTTCCAAACCTAATTACCTCTGCAATGATAAAAGAATCTTTTTCATCGTTCTTAACCTGGCGGATATACATTCCTCTAAGTGCATTTGATTGAATGGGATTTAACACATGTACAGTGTATCCTCGGCTTTTCAAATTGGAATACAAGGCAAGCCAATAGTGGCTTGTTGATTCCATTCCGATTAAAAAGTCTGTAGGATCACCTATGCTTTCAAGAGCAGTAATCAATTTATTAAATCCCTGATAATCGTTTTTGAAGTTGAATGCATTTTTTATGATGTTGCCTTTATCATCAATGATAATAGCCTCGTGACTTCGCTTGGCAATATCTACACCAACAATATACATACTTCTCATTCCTTCCTTTGATTTTGTTCAGACGGTTCTCAGTTCCTTATGAATCACATCCTGCTTTGATATTAGAAGAAAGCTTATGCTTCAACATCCGGCTAATAAATGAATTTTCATAAGGCAGAGAAAACAAACTGCATTAAGTGAACTTTGTCACATGGATAATAGAAGAGTATCTCCGCCCGATAAGAACATTATATCATAACCCGCTTTAATGCGGAATGATATCTATTTGACATGAATATTTATTAACTTTTATACAGTTATTTAAGCATTTTCTTCACGGTCTATATTATAGCAGGATAAAGCAGTGTGCTTAAAAGCACCCTGCGAATCACATCGGACCGGCAGTGCCGACCGAAAAAGTCAGTGTTTAAGAAGGGTTTTAGAGTTTATATAGGCTAAAATCCTTGGTGTCTATCAGTGTTACGAAAATGACGGTTTGATGAAAAATTGATGTCTTTAATATGGCAACACCCTATGTTAAAGACTTTTCGGGAGGTCTAATGTTGGTGTAATAAGAAATAGGAGGAAAAAATGAGTAATGAAAGCAAGCAAAGAATTGCTCTGTATTTGGATAAGGAATTAGTCCGAAATGCAGACATAATCAAAACTAAATACGGATACAAATCACGCAATGATTTATACGCTAAAGCAATAGAATCATTTATCGCAAATGAAATTATCGAAAGCAATAATAATGCTATATGCGAAATACTTGCAAAAGCAATTGAAAAGAGCAGCGAAAAAAGCAAGGGCGCTATTGCACAAGGCTTGTTTAGATATGCAGTTCAATTGGAAATGCTGATGAGAATGTATGCCGAAGACACACAGCACTCTCCAAATGAAATTCGTGCAATGGAGCGTGAGGCAATCAATAATGTTCAGCGAAAGCGTGGCAAGGTTAATCTTGAAG
>JBJFHZ010000056.1:0-12962 GCA_051894075.1 Eubacterium sp. | reverse complement strand
GTTGCCTTACGGCAACCCACCTCCCCTTACACAGGGGAGGCTCAATTCGGTTTGATAAACCCTAATTTATTTACACCAATAACATATTTATGGACAGGGATTTAACCTGTCCTTTTTTATTTAGAAACCTTTTTTATTATTTCTATTGACTTTAATGCTTTTATGTGCTAAACTGAAAACATCAAATAAACTTTGCGAGGTAAAAGTTATGAAAAAATCACTCAAAAGATTGGCTGTTCTTGCTCTTGCAGTAGTATTAATTGCAAGTGTATTTGCAGGATGCAGCACGAAAACATCAACAAATCAGGTTGGTCTTCTTTACTGTTCAGCAGAGGCTAATTCAAAGTATCAGGTAGAAAAGGTAGCTGAAGAGCTTGCAAAGCTCGGTTACACAACAAAGGAGTATTCTTTTGCTGATTCAAACGACCTTGCTTCCGTACTTAACACAGCTATCGCTGAATCAAATGCTATTTACATTCCTACTGATAATACCTGTGCTAACAACACAGAGCTTATCAACAATGCTTGTGAACCTGCAGGTATTCCTATTATCGCAGGTGAAGAAGGTATTTGCGAAGGCTGTGGTGTAGCAACACTTTCAATTTCATATTATGACCTTGGTGTTGCAACTGCAAAGATGGCTTATGACGTTCTTGTCAACGGTGCTGATGTTTCAACAATGGACATTGCTTATGTTGATGCATCTACACTTGTTAAAAAGACAGTTCCCGAAAGAGCTGAAAAGCTCGGCATTACAATCCCCGAAGGCTTTGTAGCAATCGGTGAAGAGGCAGACGATGCAGACACTGACGCTGAAGAAGAGCTTGCTAAGTATGATGGCGATGAGGTATTCAATATCGGTATCTGCCAGCTTGTTCAGCACCCGGCTCTTGATGCTGCAACTCTCGGCTTCAAGGAAACACTTACAGAGATGCTCGGTGAGGATCACGTAAAGTTTGACGAGCAAAACGCATCAGGTGATTCTGCAACATGTTCAACAATCGTTAACCAGTTCGTATCAAAGAACGTTGACCTTATTCTTGCAAATGCAACTCCTGCTCTTCAGGCTGCTGCTTCTGCAACTCAGGATATTCCGATTCTCGGTACATCTGTAACAGAGTATGGTGTAGCTCTTGATATCGCTGATTTCAACGGTAAGACAGGTATTAATGTATCAGGTACATCAGACCTTGCTCCTCTTGATCAGCAGGCAGCTCTCTTTGAAGAACTTAATATTGCAAAATAATAATATCAAAGTCGTATATTAATCAATTATGGCAACGGGATACAATAATCTTGTTGCCATTGTTGTTGTATTTAAAGGAGAATTAGCGTGAAAAATCACGCTAAAACGATTATATTGCCCTCAAAATTTGCCTGTGGCATAATTTTGAGATGGCTAAATTCACATTATACGCCTTATCCGGCTACAATAAGGCGTTAGGAATTTTTTAATTATACTATTTGTAGCCAGAAAGGCTATGTGAATTATTATGGCATCATTATTTGCATCAATGCCGGGTGCTGTCGCCTATGGTATAATTTGGGGCATTATGGCAATCGGTGTATATATCACCTTTAGGGTGCTTGACGTTGCCGACCTTACCGTTGACGGTTCAATGGCAACAGGCGGTATTGTTCTTGCAGTACTTGTAAAAAACGGAACAAACATTTATCTCGCAGTAGCTATTGCTTTTTTAGTCGGTTGCTTGGCAGGATTAATTACAGGTATTTTTCACGCTTTCTTTGGAATACCGGCAATCCTTGCAGGTATTCTTACCCAGCTCAGCCTGTATTCTATAAACCTTCATATATCAAATAAAAACTCCAACGTACCTGTCAGTGCAAGAAATATTGATAACATTTTACTTACATCAGGCAATAATGTTAAATCAATAATTGTGGCAATAATATTTGCCGTTGTATTGATTGCCCTTTTGTATTGGTTCTTTGGAACTGAAATAGGTTCATCCATCAGAGCAACAGGTTGCAACCAAGCTATGTCACGTGCTAACGGTATTAATACAAGATTTAATATTATTTTCGGTCTTGTTCTTTCAAATGGTATAGTTGCTCTTTCCGGTGCTCTTTATGCACAGTATCAGGGATTTGCAGATATCAATATGGGCCGTGGTGCAATTGTTATCGGTCTTGCTGCGGTTATTGTTGGTGAGGTCGTTTTCGGAAAGATTTTCCGCAATTTTGCATTGACACTTGTTGCCGTTGTTTTTGGCGGAATTATCTATTATATCGTTCAGAACATTGTTGTATGGCTCGGATTAGATGCAAATGACCTTAAGCTTCTCTCTGCCGTTGTTGTTGCCATCTTCCTCGGTATCCCATATTGGCAGAAGCAGGCAAAGTCAAAAATAGGTATGAAGCAATCTAAAAAGGCGAAGGGGGAGAATACAAATGCTTAAAATTGAAAATGTATATAAAACATTCAATCCCGGAACAATTAATGAGAAAAAAGCTCTCAAGGGCGTTGACCTTGTGCTTAACGAGGGCGATTTTGTAACCGTTATCGGCGGTAACGGTGCAGGTAAATCAACAATGCTCAATATGATTGCAGGTGTTTATCCTGTTGATTGCGGTAATATTATTATTGATGGTATTGACGTTACAAAGCTTCCTGAGCATAAAAGAGCAAAATATATCGGCAGAGTTTTTCAGGACCCAATGACCGGTACTGCCGCTGATATGCAGATTGTTGAAAACCTTGCTCTTGCGGCAAGAAGAGGTCAGAGAAGAGGGCTGAAATTCGGCGTTACCCGAAAGGAAAAGGAAGAGTATGCAGAAATTCTTAAGGATCTCGATTTAGGTCTTGAAACAAGACTTACATCAAAGGTAGGCCTTCTTTCAGGCGGTCAGAGACAGGCGGTTACTCTTCTTATGGCAACGCTTAAGAAGCCCAAGATTTTGCTCCTTGATGAGCATACTGCTGCCCTTGACCCTAAGACTGCTAAAAAGGTTCTTGATTTAACAGAAAAAATTGTTGCAAAGGATAACCTTACAACAATTATGATTACCCATAATATGAAGGATGCTATCAACATCGGTAACCGCCTTATAATGATGAACGACGGAAAAATTATTTACGATGTTTCAGGCGAGGAAAAGAAAAAGCTGACAACAGCAGACCTTCTTGCAAAATTCAAAACCACATCGGGTGAGGAATTTGATAACGACAGAATTCTTCTTTCCACCGAGGCAGACGAATAATTTATACAAAAGTAAACAACCTTGCAGAATTTATCTGCAAGGTTGTTTTTATGCCGTATGATTTAGAAGATATTCAATTATAAGAGGATTTACCTGTTCATCATAATCCTTAAGCATTGAATAATTATCTTTATTAAAGCCGTGTCCTGCACCGTCTATTCTTATAAGCCGGGCAGAATTATATACTTCAACCGCTCTTTCGGAATAGCTTATGGGAACAATATTGTCAGACGTTCCGTGGATAATAAGAACATCGTTTCTAAATCCTGCAATGTTTGCGTAAATATCATAGTCCTTGATTGTAGCAATATAATCGTGACCGATTGTTCCCGATATAGGTGTAGTCATTCCGTTTTCGGGGATATTGTCTCCGAAAAATTTCATTTGGTCGGCAATGTTAAAGGCAGGATACATCAAAATCATACCCTTAATCATCTGAGGTAAATCATTTGCCGTCAATGCGCAAACAAGTCCGCCCTGACTTGTGCCCAAAAGAAACAGATTATTTTCATCAATATAGTCAAGCTGTCTTATCTGAGAAATAACTGCCTTCAGGTCGCTGACCTCGGTAAAAACAGTCATATCATTCATACTGCCGTCGCTTCTGCTATTGTTGCTTCCTCCGCAGAAATCAAAGGAATATGCCGCATAGCCCTGTTCTGCAAGCATTGCACAGTAGGAATTCATAGTATCGCAGGTAAGAGAATGGCTGGGAGATAGAATAACCGCAGGAGGCTTCCCTGTTTTACCCGCAGGAAGATACATTTTTCCGTAAATTTTCATTGTACCGTTATAGCAGTAAAGCTCGGATATAGTATATTTTTCTGATTTTGATGTAGTGTCTTGGGTAGTATTGTTATTTGAGTTAGATGGATTTTGATTCGGCAAAGCTATGCTGCTCGGACCTGCCGGATACCTTGGAAAATCCGCTGATTTCGTTTTGCTGAAGCAGGTTTTCTTGTTGATTTTTTTGTAGGCTTTAATCCTTACACTTCCTCCGCTGTCTGTCGGAATTTGAACGGTACAATAAACAGTTTCGCTGTCCGCAATCTTAACAAGCCTTTTCCATTCACCGCTTGTATTTTTATATTCTATGATATATCCGCCGGACTTTTTAACCTTTTTCCATGACAGCTTTACGTTATAGGCATTCTTTTTTTCTACAGAAAGGCTTTCGGTAGCCTTAGGCCTTGTATATGCACTAAGGCTTGCTGATTTTGCAGACAAATTTTTTTTCTTACTCTTTAGCTTATAGGCATAAATTTTGAATTTGTACTGACTTGCATCTGAAAGTTTGCTTATCTTGGCGGTAGTTGTACTGCCTTTTTTTATCTGCTTTGCTTTAACCCATTTTTTGCTTGAAGAATTATATCTGTAAATAATATATCCGTCTGCGCCCTTAACCTTTTTCCATTTAAATGTGACAGATGAGGTATCATATTTTTCAACTGAAAATCCCGATACATTAGACGGCTTTTGACCTGCATATGCAATTTCCGACGGAAAAGCAACCGATACAGAAATCAGCAGGCATAAAAGCAAAGACAACAGCCTTTTAGTGTTTTTCATAGAGTAAGCATCTCCTTTTATACCCTAATTTTAAACACATAAAAAACTGTTGTCAAGAATTATAAAAATTTTATTCGTTATGAATGGCTGTTAATGCGCTGACATTAACAGAGCGCTTTGCAGGAGAAAGACCTGCCGCAACGCCTATCAGCACCGAGAAAAGTATTCCCACTATTGCAAGCCACAGCGGCACGGATGAAACACAAACCTTAATATCTTCACCCAAATTCATATTTGCTGCCACCGCCCTTGCCACCAAATTTGCAATAAACGACAGTATACAGCTTATAAGAACACCGATTGCACCGCCCAACAACCCTATTAAGCCTGCTTCGTAAAGGAACATTTTTTTGATATCCTTAAGGTCACAGCCAAGGACCTTCATAATACCGATTTCCTTTGTTCGTTCATAAACGGACATTACCATAGTATTACTGATACCAAAGGCGGCAACAAACATTGATATTGCTCCTATTCCGCCTAAAACAAGCTGAACAACCTTCATAACCTTTTTAGTGTATTCCAAACTTTCATCATCCGAATAGCAGGAAAAGCCCTTGTCCTGAAGCGTTTTCTTAACAGCGGAAACCTCCTTCATACTGCCCACAAAAACATCTATTTCGGAATATGAAAATTTTTGATTACTGCTTGTACCACTGAGCATTTTGCTCTGTCGCATAAGCTCCTTTGCGTAGTCCAAATCTATGTAGGCGGCATAGTCGGTATTGTAGTCAATCTTATAATCCCTTTTGACTATTCCCGCAACCTTCACACGCTTGGGTGTCGCCATTTGAGAAGTGCTTGACTGCTGAAAATTCCCCTCATCTGAAATGCTGTTAATCCTCGGTGAAATGGTAATATTGTCCTTCATTACATCAATTTCACATTCGGAAATATTGTAATTTTCATCATACTTATACTTAACAGAATTTCCCTGAGCGTCATAAAAATTAGTTACGCTGTTTTCACCGAAGAAGATTGTATTGCGCTTATCAAGGTTTTCAAAGGTGCCGTCTTTAAGTGAATATCCGATTTTTTCCATCAAGTCGAAATCAATTGCCATAACAGGAGATTGAAATGTATATTTCCCTCTGTCAATGACAACATAATCGGAGGCGTCAAAAACAGGCATAACCATCGAAACATTTTCAATAGTTTTAAAATATTCAACGGCGCTGTCGTCAAATGGCAGCTGTTCCCCTTCTCCGCCGCCATCAATGGATTCGTCTGCCATACCGTAAACAGTTATCTTGTTTAGGCTTGAATCAGACTCGTACTGGGAGGTTACCATTTTGTCAATGCCTATACCGATTGACACCATTATTACAATAGCGCAGGTACCGATAACAACACCGATAACAGTAAGCTTTGTTCTCGTTTTACGGTTTCTTAAATTCTGAACCGCCATAGAAAAGAGGTCAGATTTCTTCATCTATACCCTCACTGCCTTTCTTTGCCTTCTTCCTTTTAACAACCTTTTTGATTACAACTGCCAAAACAATAATAAGTACTGCTCCGCCTACGCATATGCCGATGATTACAGGAGTGCTTAAAGCAGAGCCTGACATTTCTGTATCGTCAATATTCTCTCCTGTGTCAACATCCTCGTAAGGGTCAAAATATTCCTCAACCGTTACGTTAAATTCCTGCTCTATAGATTTCTTTTCGGAATTTTCGTTTTCGTATTCAAAAACAAGCTTAAGCTTCTTTGAGCCTGTTTCCTCAAAGGTTACGGGAAGTGTATAGTTGCTTGAAAACTGTGCTCCTGCCTCAATATTTCCCACAAATGCAGAGGCAAGCTCGTTTTTGTCTTCATCCAAAAGCTTAACAACACCGTTTGAAAGCTTTGTCTGTCCTGTGTTTATAATGCTGAAGGCACAGTCTGTTTCCTCGCTGACGGTAACTGTTTTATCCGCTAAATCAACAGATTGGAACTGTACCCTGTCGGGCTGAACAACAGGTATGCTCATAGTAAGCTCCGAGGTTGCCGTCTGCTTTGCAGAGTCCTCAATATACTCATAGGAAACAGACGCAGTTACGGGATAGACACCTGACGGAGCAGATGAAAGGCATTTAAAGCTTTTGCTCATATTTGCCGAGGCATTAGCTCCAAGAGATTTCATTGTGACAGTATCAGTACCGTCAGCCACAACGAAGCATTCACCGCCTGAAAGCTTAATTACAATATTCTGAATTTTAGTGGTTTCCGAATTGTTTTTTACAGTGAAATTAAGATTAAAGATTTCGCCGCCGTTAATCTCCTTACCGCCGTAGGAAAAGCCTGAAATAAGAAGCTGAGGAGTAAGGCTTGCCGTTGTCTTTTTGCCTGATTTTTTACTTGTCTGAACGGTAAAGCTGAATTCAGCAGTACCCTGCTGCTTTTCACCGCCCGAGGTGTATTCATAGGTTACGCTGACTGTAATGGGGTGCATACCTGCTTCGGTGTTTTTTGCGCACACAAAATTCTTTGAAAGCTTTGCAGCTGCACCCTTTTTAATGCTTTGCTTATAAATAGTGTCAACGTCCTTTGAAATGCTGAAGGCGTCGCCGCCTAACAGACGCACATTGACATTGCTTATATCTGTGGCGGTGCTTGTATTTTTAAGAGAAAATGAAAGCTTAAAGGTATCACCGGGATATATTGCATTTTTGTTTACGCTAAAGCTTGATGTAATCACAGGTGTTCCTGCAGATGTGGATGCAGCAGCTGCAGGCTTTGTAACCTTAACGGTATAGCTGAATTCGGATGTGCCCTGAACATCCTCTCCGTCAACTGTGTACTCATATGTAATGCTGACGGTGATAGGATACATTCCTGTTTCTGCAGAGGCAGAGCAGTAAAAATTCTTTGAAAATTCTGCTGTACTGTTCTTCGCAATAATATCCTTATATATTGTGTCTACATCGTTTGAAATGCTTAAAGCATCCCCACCCGAAAGCCTCATATTAACATTTTTTATATCTACGGACTTGCTTGGATTTTTAAGCTTATATGTAAACTTAAAGGTACTGTCGGGGGTGATATTACTGTTATCAACGGAAAATCCGTCGGATATAAGCTCAACCGCATTTCCCGTCCGGCTACCCTCACCTACCTCTGCAAAGCAATAAAGCTGAGGTACAATAACTAAAAGAACTGCTGTCAAAACAGCAATAACCGATTTACTAAATTTCATAATTCTTATCTCCTTATCAATGAAATCTTTAATATACTGTAACGCTGATTATTTCAGCCTTTGAGTTGAAACTATTTTTCCGTCTGATATATTTACGATATCGTCTGAAAATTTTGCGACGTTTGAATCGTGGGTGACTAATACAAGGGTCTGATTATTTCTGTGCACAAGGTCAGTTACAAGCTCCATTACCTCCAAGGTCGTATGGCTGTCAAGATTTCCCGTAGGCTCGTCGGCAAATACTACCTGAGGATTTGTAACAAAGGCTCTTGCAATTCCCACTCGCTGCTGCTGACCGCCGCTCATTTCAGACGGTTTGTGCTGACTTCGGTTATCAATACCCACAAGCTTTAAAAGCTCCATTGCCCTTTCTTCACGCTCATTTTTATCAACGCCTTTAAAGGTCAGAGGAAGTGCAACATTTTCAAGAGCCGTCATCGTAGGTATAAGATTATAGGACTGAAAAATAAAGCCTGTATACTTCTGCCTGAATTTTGCAAGCTGTGCTTCATTCAGCTTATCAATCCTGCACCTTCCTATCTGCACCGTTCCTGCGGTAGGCTTTTCAAGCCCTGCAAGCATATTTAAAAGCGTTGACTTTCCCGAGCCTGAGGTTCCGAGAATGGCGCAAATCCTTCCTTTTTCAATTTCAAGATTTACACCGTCAAGGGCTATTACCTCTTCCTTGCCAACCTTATAATGCCTTGATAGATTATTTGTTTTGATAAAAGCATTTTCATTATTCATTGCATCACCTTCTTAACTTAGCCAACTGTGCTATCTCTACTATCACACCCACAATATAGCATAGAATAATAAAACAGTCAATAGGAATTTCAAAAAAAATTTTGCCTTTTTAATCTTATATATATGTTGAACACTATGCCCTTTTGTGCTAATATATAAAAAGACAAAAAAGGAGGAAAAATCAATGAACAGTATAAATATTTCCGATAGTATAAAATATATAGGCGCCAGCACATATGATATTGATTTATTTGAAGGGCAGTACATAGTGCCAAACGGTATGGCTTACAACTCCTACGTGATACTTGACGATAAAATCGCTATAATGGACACAGCTGATTCTGTGGTAAGTGAGGAATGGATAAGCAATCTTAAGGAGGCTTTAAACGGCAAAGCTCCCGATTACCTTGTTGTACAGCACCTTGAGCCTGACCATTCTTCAAACATTATGAATGTTGTTTCAATGTATCCAGATGTTAAAATTGTTTGTACCGCAAAGGCAAAGCAAATGATGCCTCAGTTTGCAGACATTAATCCCGACAATATAATTACAAAGGCAGAGGGTGACACCCTTGAGCTCGGAAGTCATACCCTTAACTTTGTTTTAGCACCTATGGTTCACTGGCCGGAGGTAATGGTTTCCTACGAAAGCAGTGAAAAGGTACTGTTTTCCGCCGACGCCTTTGGCAAATTCGGTGCCCTTGATGCTGATGAGGGCTGGTCCTGTGAAGCAAGAAGATACTATTTCAACATTGTAGGCAAATACGGCAAGCAGGTTCAGATGCTTCTTAATAAAGCGGCAGGACTTGATATTAAAACCATCTGTCCTCTCCACGGACCTATTCTTACCGATACAATCAGCGAGGTGCTTAGCCTTTACAACACTTGGTCAGCATACGAGCCTGAAAATGAGGGCGTTTTCATCGCTTATGCTTCTATTTACGGCAATACTGCAAAGGCTGCCGAAAAGATGAAAGAATTGCTTGAAGAAAAGGGTTGCCCGAGAGTTGCCATAGCCGATCTTGCAAGAGACGATATGGCAGAATGTGTTGAGGATGCCTTCAGACACAGTACGCTTCTCTGTATGGCATCAAGCTACGACGGCGGTGTTTTCACCCCTATGAATGATTTTCTTCACCACCTGAAAGCAAAAACCTTCCAAAACAGAAGGGTTGCCCTTGTTGAAAACGGCTCATGGGCTCCCTCTGCCGCAAGGACTATGAAGGCTGAATTTGAGCAGATGAAGGATATAACCCTTGTGGGTGATGTCGTAACAATTAAGACTACTCTCAAGGATACTGATATTCAGGCACTTGATAAGCTTGCAGAGGAAATAAAATAAAATTTACAATTCATAATTTGACAAATTACTCACTTTGTATTATTATTACCTAAGTATTTAATTCGCATACGGAGTAGGTAATTATGATTACTGTTTTTACAAATGCAGATTTTATTTCCTTTAACGAGGAAAACACAACATATTCTGTAATGGTTATAAACGGAAAAGAAATCGCTTACGTGGGATATAATATTCCTCTTTGCTATGATGACGCAAAGGTGATTGACTTAGGCGGCAAAGCAGTTATTCCCCTTGTGAATGACAGGCTGTGCCTTACATACCGTCACGCCGACTGCCGTGTTCTTGCCGAGGGAGAAAAGGCTGACTTTGCCGTTATTGACAAAAATATTCTCAAGGACCCTGACGGAGTACAGGTGCTTGAGGTGTATATCCACGGTAAAAAGAAAGATTAATAAACGAAAACCGCTTGAATTAATCAAGCGGTTTTTTATTTAACATTATCAATCAAGCTCAGAAACAAACTTGTTTATTTTGTCGGCAATCGGCTTTGCCTCCTCATATGAGACCGGGAGAAACGGACTTCTCGGATTTCCGCAGTCAATACCAAATCGCTGTGACATAACCTGCTTTGCGGCACCGTAAAGGGATTTACAGGACAGAAGGTCAAAAATACACTCGTTAATTTTAAATTGAAGCGTCTGTGCCCTTTCAATTTCATTGTTATTCACAAGCTCATTAAGCCTTACAAAAAGCTCCGGCATACAACCGTATGTACCGCCTATTCCTGCGTCGGCACCCATTAATCTACCGCCTACAAACTGCTCGTCAGAGCCGTTGAAAATTATAAAATCATCCCCTGCCGCCTGCCTGTATCTCTCCATAAGATAAACAGGCTCGGCAGAATTTTTAACACCGATAACCTTTTCATTCTTCGCCATTTCTCCAAGCATTTCGGGAGAAAGGTTAAAGCCTGTAAGCTGAGGAATATTATAAATAATAAAAGGTAAAGACGTTGAGTCAATTATAGCATTCCAATGTAGCTTTACGCTTTCCTCAGGCAAATGATAATAAACACACGGAACTGCACTTACAGCGTCAACACCGATTTTCTCACTATGCTTGGCAAGCTCAATGCTCTCCTTTGTAGAAGCACAGCCTACGTGAACAATAACTGTAAAGTCTTCACCTGCTGCCTCCTTTACAGCCTCTGCAACCTGCTTTCTTTCCTCTGTTGAAAGGAGAAAGCCCTCACCTGTTGAACCGCAGGCATAAACTCCTTTAACTCCCGAGGACTTGTAAACCCTTACAAGCTCCTTCATTTTTTCTGTATCTATATTATCATTTTCATCGTAAATTGCGTTTAAAGCACAAAATACTCCTCTGAATTTACTTAAATCTGTCATCACAAAATCTCCTTCTTGCTTTGAAAAAATAATATCACAAAAAAACGGACGTTTCAATATTGACTTAAAATTTAGTGATGATATATAATATCCTCGGTGATTAATATGACAAACAAAAAAATACTTGAAAAGATAAAAGGCGGCTTAATCGTTTCCTGTCAGGCACTTGAAACAGAGCCTCTTTACGACAGCTACATAATGTCGAAAATGGCTTGGGCGGCTTTTCTGGGCGGTGCTGTAGGCATCAGAGCAAATACAGTTGTTGATATCAAGGCTATAAAGGAAAAGGTTGACCTGCCCCTTATAGGTATAATCAAGCAGGTTTATCCCGATAGCGACGTTTATATTACCCCCACAATGAAAGAGGTTGACGCTCTTGTTGAGGCAGGCTGTGAAATAATCGCAGTTGACGCAACAAACAGACCGAGACCTAACGGCATTACCTTTGAAGAATTTTTCACAGAGGTAAGGAAAAAATATCCCAATCAGCTTTTTATGGCTGATACAAGCTGTTTCGAGGAGGGTGCTTTAGCTGAAGGCCTTGGCTGTGATATTATCGGTACAACCATGGCAGGATATACCACCTACACAAAGGGAACACCTCTCCCCGATTTCACACTAATGGAAAGATACGTTAAGGAGCTTAACTCCCCCATTATTGCAGAGGGTGGCATTTGGTATCCCGAGCAACTGAAAAAAGCCATTGACATAGGTGTTCACGCCGCAGTAGTCGGCACGGCAATAACAAGACCAATGGATATAACGAAAAGATTTGTCAGTTCGTTGTATGTATAAATAACAAATTTGGTTTTATAGGTATGTTACTGCAACAAGCTTTCGTAGGGGCAGGTCTCTGTGCCTGCCCGAAAATTTAATTTTGCGGGAGGGGATGGAACCCCTCCCCTACAAAAACAAACAACGCAGTTATTACAAATCAACCGTAGGGGCGACCATTGGTCGACCGCTTATAACGGGCTTGCAAGCCCCTACGTAAGTTTTTTACAATAACACTCCTACAAATACTAATTTATTACACGCAAAAAGAGGTATGGAAATTTGAATTCCATACCTCTTTAATATTAATAATTATTCGCCGAGACCTTTTTCGTCAAAGTTAAGAATTGTTGACATAATAACCTCATAGCCTGTTTTAATAGCCTCGGGAACAAGGCGGTCGTAGCTGTCACGACGGTTATGGTAGTAATCAGCAGGTGCAGGGTCCATAGCCGCAAGACAGGTTGCTGTAATTCCTGCCTGTGTGAATGCGGCGGCATCCGATGAGCCGAAGAATACATTTGCAAACTTCAAATCATCGTGACCTGCCTCAATAGCAGAATCCATAACAAGCTTGCTGAACTTTTCGTTATGCTTTACTGTACCTGTCATATCTCTGTTATAAACATTGAGATATTCAAGGTCTGTAAGAGTATCAACGCAGAGAACTGCAGTTTCAACACCGCTGTTTACATACTCATCATAATGGTCCTTTGCCCACTGCTTACAGCCTCTGAGTCCTGCCTCTTCACCGTCGGTAATCATTGC
>JBJFHZ010000055.1:0-13032 GCA_051894075.1 Eubacterium sp. | reverse complement strand
TTCAACGCCTGGGCGAAAACAGATATTCGGCAAACGAAAAAATAATCTGTGATTTCGACAGATTTGACGAACTGCCCTTTGAAAGAAAGCGAGAGCTTGCAAATGCAGTAATCAAGAAAATCTATGCAACAAGTGATAAAATTGACATCATTTGGAACATATAAGCAAAAAATCGGTGCAGGGGTACACCTTGCACCGAAATTTAAGCGAAAATTTTACAAGATTGCGGTAGAGCATCACCGAATCTTTGGTAATGGACTATTTCACGTTCACGCAAAAACTTTATTGGTTCAATTATATCAGGGTCATCAACAAGACGGAGAATATTATCATAGGTTACACGTGCCTTTTGCTCTGCCGCCAAATCCTCGTTTAAGTCAGCAATAGTGTCGCCCTTAACCTGCATACCTGCTGCATTCCAAGGTGAACCGCTTGCAGATGTAGGATAAACTCCAACAGTATGGTCAACAAAATAGGGGGCAAAGCCGCTTTTTTCAATTTGCTCTTCTGTGAGATTTCGTGTAAGCTGATGCACCATCGTTCCTATCATTTCAAGATGTCCCAGTTCCTCTACACCTATATCCGTCAGCAAGCCTTTTAGCTCGGGATAAGGCATTGTATATCGCTGTGAAAGATAGCGAAGTGATGCGCCTAATTCGCCGTCAGGTCCGCCGTACTGGCTGATAATAATTGCCGCAGCCTTTGGGTCGGGATTTTTTATATTGATGGGATATTGTAATTTTTTTATATAACTAAACATAAATTCAGCTCCTTTTTCTTTTACATCTTATGTCGGAAATGAATTTATGCCACCGATAAAAAGCAAAAGGCTTGTGAAAATGCAATATCTATTTCAGCTTTTCTTCCCATTCCTTTTCACGAAAGCCTGTCAAAATCACATTGTCGGAAACTATAATCGGTCTTTTAACAAGCATACCGTAGGTTGCAAGGAGCCTAAGCTGTTCATCCTCTGTCATAGTAGGAAGCTTGTCCTTAAGGCTCATTGATTTATAAAGCAAACCGCTGGTGTTAAAGAATTTTTTGAGTGGCAATCCGCTTTTTTCATACCAAACCTTCAGTTCATCATAGGTAGGGTTGTCCTCCTTAATATGCCTGTCGGTGTACTCAATTTTGTTGTCATCAAGCCACTTTTTTGCTTTTTGACAGGTTGTACATTTTGGGTATTCAATAAATAACATTTTTATTTTCCTTTCTATTTTAAACTTAACTCCATATATCCGCAGGTAAATGGAAAAAAGTCATATTTTACAGAATGGGTATAAACAAATCCAAAGGTTTCATACCAAGCTCTAAGACGTTTATTCTCGTCAACAATACTTATTTTTATTTTGCTTACATATGATTTTTTCGCCTCATTCAAAGCAAATTTCATTAAGCTCTCCCCTATTTTTCTGTGTCTGAATTCGGGAAGCACACAAAGATTATTTATCTCGCAAATATCATCATAAATATCAAGAGAAAAATATCCTGCCATAACATCGTTTTCAAAAGCGGCAAACATCGGTTTACCTGAATTAAACTGTTCGGTGAGCTTTTGTACTGTTGTTGAAAAAGCCACGTATTTCGGTGCATTTTCACGAGTTATATTAAATTCCGATGCAACTGTTAAAAAACTCTCTTTTATAAGATTAACACACTTTTCAATCTCATTATCTTTTATTTTCCTGATAACCATATCATCATTTTCCTTGTTTGCATTTCTATTAATAATTATACCACAGAGCTTACAACACACACAATACTAAATAACAAAACACAGAACTTGCCTGTGCTTTGATTCTCAGCTTAAAAGTCGGATATAGTGATTCGCCTCTCGCAGAACATGGTCGGCAAGAAGAGGCAGAATAATACTGCGAATTTTACACTGCTCAATTCCCTTTACACCTGCTGTTTTAAACTCTTTAAATCGAATTGTTTCGCTCAGGGAATCTGTTGGCATTGTTTCTCTCTGTGCTTTATCGCAGGCCTTGAGCAAATCGGCATATTCACAGGCAAATTTATCAGCGGTATTGAAAAGCTCTGTTTCGGAGGGGTCAAGGAGTCCCCTAATAAACATAGCGTGCTCCATCATAATCCTGTTCCAGAAGCATTCAGTCTGAGCCATTGTTTCATCTGTTATGGTTCCGTTTTCCTCAAGCATTTTCACATACATTCTGTAAAGCTTTGCCTCTCTGATAATATGCTCAATTAAAAGAGGATAATTGACAGTAAACATACTGCATTGCAAAACTTTTTTCAAAATGCTCTCTTTAAATGCAATTAAGCCGTCCAAAAGCTGAATAGCATTACGGTTAAGCATCTGAACCTGACGGTACATATCTCTGCTTACTTTGCTGTCGCAGGTGCATTTTAAGCGAAGCTCCTTATCGGTAATTTCCCTATTGATGCTTATTCCCGTAAATTTTTCCGTCTGTCTTTCGGCAAGTGCAGTAAACTCTGTTACAATCTCTCCTGAGTCAAGAACATCACAGCCTATAACTCCGTTACCCAGTCTTACCGCACGAAGAAGAAGCCTCTCAAAAGCGGTTTTGTAAAATTCGGCTTTTTTGATAAAGGCACTGTCGGCAGGAGTAAAGCCTGCTTTTAAAAACAGTGCATGCTCCTTCATAATACGTCCGAAGAACAAATGCAGTTCAAGTGAATTTACAACATATCTTTCCATATAAGTAACCCTTTCTTTTTTATGCGTTTTACTCTGCATTATATGATTTTGAAAGGGTTTTGTGCCTTATGTTATGATTTTTAGCGCATTATAATAAATCAGCAAAAATGCAAAACCGCCTGCTGCTGCAAGCGGTTTTGATATATACAATAGTTTATTTGTAGAGTGGTCCATATGTACTGCAGGCACGGTAATCTGCTGCCTGTGCATCCTCTGTACCGAATGCTGCCCAAGCGTGCGGACGGAAAATTCTATCCTCAGGTACATTGTGCATATTTACAGGAATACGAAGCATTGAAGCAAGAGTAATAAGCTCATCACCCTTATGACCGTAAATTGTTACACCGTGGTTTGCACCCCAATTTGCCATAACGCTGTAAACATCCTTGAATGCACCCTCACCTGTAAGGTTTGGAACAAACCAAGTAGTTGGCCAAGTTGGGTCTGTACGCTTATCAATAGTACAATGAATTTCATCAGGTAAATCAACGGTATATCCCTCTGCAATCTGAATTACAGGACCTACTCCGTCAATTACATTAACACGGAGCATTGTAACAGGCATTTCTGCTTTGCAACGGAAATGGCTTGAAAATCCGCCGCCTCTGAAATACTCATAGTTAGCTCTGCACCAGTCGGTAGCATTGAGGCAGGCTTTGATATCTTCATCTGTCATATCCCAGAACGGCTTCATACAGCCCTCACCCTTATCGTTCTTACTTGCACCGCTACCGTCAAGAGCAGTTGCACCTGAATTGATAAGGTGGATAAAGCCGTTTGCGGCTCTGCCTGTAGGCTTTACGCCTGTAACTCTTTCACAGGCATCGGGACTCCAGTATGTACGTACATCATGGAAGCAGGGAGCAGCATTTGAAACAAGTGTGCCGAGAAGCATTGAAATACCGTTAAGAGTATCGTTTTCTGTTGCAAAGGCTGTGGGTGCTTTTTTACCGTTCCAGTCAAAGGAGCTTGCCATAATTGCCTCGGTAAAGTCTGCGTTCGGAAGCCAGTCTGTCCAGTTACGCTGACCCTGAAATCCGCCTGCAACAGCGTTTTTGCCGAGAGCCTCCTCGTGCCATCCCATTTCGTCAAGCTTTTTGTTGCCGAAAAGGATATCACGGAAGATGATAGTCATTTTAGTGATAAATTCCCAGTCCTTATCGGGAGCTACAACCTTTGACTTTCTGATAATTTCAGGCAGGTCCTTACCTGCGTTACAGTCAAAGCCCTCTTTGCAGTTTTCCTTAACCCACTTAATTGCTCTTTCATATTCATCATGGTCGTAAATTTCAAGAGTAATACGGCGGATAATTTCGCTCATATCAACCCATTCTGCACGGATACCGAGATACTTTTGGAACATTTCAGCATTGCAGAAGCTTCCTGCGATACCCATAGCAATACTGCCGAGGTTTACGTATGACTTATTCTTCATCCAGCCTACTGCAACTGCACAGTGAGCGAAGCGAAGAATTTTATCTGCAACGTCCTGAGGAATTTCCTTATCGGTCATATCCTGAACGTCGTGACCGTAAATTGAAAATGCAGGCATACCCTTTTGAGCATAAGCCGCCATAACTGCGGCAAGATAAACAGCACCCGGTCTTTCAGTACCGTTAAAGCCCCAAACTGCTTTAATTGTATTCGGATCCATATCAAAGGTTTCAGAGCCGTAGCACCAGCAGGGAGTTACGGAAAGAGTAGCAACAACATTTTCTGTTGAAAACTGCTCTGCACACTTAGCCGCCTCGGCACCGCCGCCGATTGTAGTATTGCTGATTACACACTGAACAGGTGTTCCGTCAGGATATCTGAGCTTGCCTTCTATGAGTTCCTTTGCGGCATTTGCCATTCCCATAGTCTGCTCTTCAAGGCTTTCACGGACACCGCCCCATCTACCGTCAATAATTGGTCTTATACCGATTTTTGGATATAACATAAATTTTTCCTCCTAAATATTTTCAATAATTTTTACGTATTTGTCATACGCTTTATCCCAAGCGTCTGAATGATTTGGATTGTATGTTGTAATTTTTTCTGATTTTAAAATCAGCTCTCTTCCCTGCTCTACCGAGTCAAGCTCACCGAGAGCAATAAGCTGAAGAATGATATTACCCAGTGCAGTAGCCTCAACAGGACCTGCAACTACGGGGATATCAAGGCAATCGGCAGTCATCTCGCAAAGGAAATTATCCTTAGTTCCGCCACCTAAAAGATTAAGCCTTGAAAAGCTTTTGCCTGTGCATTTGCTTATCTGATTTAAAGCATATCTGTATTTTAAGGCAAGGCTTTCGTATACCGCCCTAACTGTTTCGCCCACGGTTTCAGGAGCCTCCTGACCTGTTTCAATACAATAATTCTTGATTTTATCAGCAAGCTGACCGTGCTTTGAAAGCGACGGAGCATCAGGGTCGATAAAGCATTTAAATGGCTCACTTTCCCTTGCAAGCATTTCAAGGTCATTATAGCTGAATTTCTGTCCGTTTTGGGCATAATTTCTTTTAAGCTCCTGAATAAGCCAAAGTCCGCTGATATTTTTAAGGAAATTAATTTTACCGTTTGCACCGAGCTCGTTTGAAAGCTCAAGACTATTGCTTTTCTCTGTCAAAATCGGCTCGTCAAGCTCACAGCCGATAAGGGACCAGGTACCGCAGGAAAGAAAAGCAGAGCTTTCATCGGAAACACAGGGCATTGCGGCAACAGCACACTGGGTATCATGGCCTGCTACCGTCACAACATCAATTCCTTTATATTTGCCGAGAACTGTTGACGCCTTTGCAAGAGGTGAAAAAATATTTTCATCAATGCCGAATTTGTCAAGAACTTCGCTATTCCACTTTTTGCAGACAGGTGAAAGCATTTGGGAGGTTGAAGCAATCGTATATTCGCAAACAGCATTGCCTGTTAAAAGATAACCGAACAAATCAGGCATAAAGATAAGCCTTTTTGCATTTTTCAGATTACTGTCTGTCATAAGCTGAAAAAGCGTATTTATCTCCATTATCTGATTACCTGTTTTTGAATACAGCTCTGACAGAGGCATAATTTCATTTGCTTTGTCAAGTGTACCCTCTGTTCTGCAATCACGGTAATGGAAGGGCATATCAATAAGCCTTCCGTTTTCGTCAATCAGCCCGTAATCAACACCCCAGGTGTCAAATGCCAAGGTGTCAACCTTACCTGCTTTATCAATGGCTTTATTGATTTCTCCCATAATCATATCAACATTATGATGAATATGACCGTCTTTTTCAATAGGGATATTATCAAAGCGATGGATTTCCTCATATCTGATTTTTTCACCGTCAAAGGTGGCTTTAATTGCCCTACCCGATGATGCACCGAAATCAAAGGCTAAAACCGTTTTCAAACCACCACTCCTTTTTTAAGCAGAATGTTGGCATAAAGTGCCTGCTCACTTGTGGAAATTATTAGATAGGCTTCCTTTGCCCTTTCATAAAATGCAAAACGCTCAATATATTCAATATCATGGTGTGACGGCTCGTGCTTTTGGAGAAGCTCGTTATACGTATCCCAAATGGGAGTTTTCACATTATCCCCTTTTACAACCTCCATAAGTCCTACAGGCTTTTCTGTATATGTATCAAGGGGCAAAACCTGAAGCACTGCGTCAAGAATTTCAGGAACGCCGTGACCGTCTGCGTGAATTACTATGCTGTTTTTACCTACCGAATGACAGGGAAAATTACCGTCGGCAATAACAAGCTCATCACCGTGTCCCATTTGGTCCAAAGCACAAAGAAGCTCGGGAGAAAGAATACTCGGAATACCCTTAAGCATTTATTTTTCCTCCTTCTTATGTAGCATTTCGTCGTCCTCATTGAATACCTTATAACCGGGATGACGTCCCGTAACTCTGTAAAAGCCTCTTAAGTCAATAAGCTTTTGGATATTTTCTCTGCTGATATCAATACTACCGCCTAAAATTACGGCATTAATAGTAATCTTTGCCCAAAGCTCAAGGCTTTCCATTCTGTAAAATGCAGTTATAACGTCACTGCCGATAGCAAGAGCACCGTGGTTTTCAAGAAGCATAACATCGTGCTCCTCAAGATAAGGCTCAATAGCGTTTGGAACCTCTATGGTTGACGGTGTTCCGTAAGGTGTAAGCGGTACGCTTCCGATAACCGCAACGTCCTCAATCATATTGTACATATCCATTGCCTTGTGTGCTACGGCAAAGCCTGTTGCTCCCGGCGGATGTGCATGAATTACGCTGAAAACGTCATCTCTTTTTTCATAACAACGAAGATGCATTTTGATTTCGCTTGAAGGTCTCAAGCCCTCAGCACCCTCAAGAACATTTCCGTCCTTGTCAATAAGTATCAGCTTTTCAGGTGTGATAAAGGATTTACTCATACCTGTAGGTGTGGCAAGAATATTGCCGTCCTCCAGCTTAACGCTTACGTTACCGTCATTGGCGGCTACCCAGCCAAGCTGCCACATCTTATGGCAAACGTCACATATTTGCTCTTTTACTTCATTTATATTTTGCATATGATACCTCCGTATAAAAAATCATATTTATATATTATTTTGAAATTTTTTGCCGTTTTTAAAGGCATATGAAATTTCATTATTGCCATAGTCTTTAAGACCTCGGATTTTTCCCGACCACTCCTTCGGCAAAGCTTCATTTTTAAGCATTTCGGCAATACCTGCCGTTACGCCGAAGTTTCCGTCAATTTGGAAAGGCGGATGAGCATCAAACAAATTAGGATATGAGCCGCCGCCCTTATGGTATTTTACGGCAGGACTGATATATGTAAGCTGTTGCTTGATAAGTCTGTAGGCGTTGTCTCCGTTTCTAAGCCTTGCCCACAGGCAAACCTTCCAGCCAAGTGACCAGCCCGTACCGCCAAAGCCTCTTTTTTCCAGAGATTTTTCAGCCGCCTTATTAAGCTCATCACTTTGAATAAATCTTGAAGGATAGATACAGTAAAGGTGGCTGACATGTCTGTGTTCAACCTCTGTTTCTTCAAAGTTTTCCGCCCATTCGGGAATTCTGCCGTCGGGAGCAGGCTTAACCTGACTGATAACAGGTGCATTAAGTCCAAGCTCTCTGCAGTTTTCAAAGAAATCAAAAAGTATTTCTCTGTCCATAGACGGCATATATGTAAGTGCAAGGGACATACCGTTGTCACGGAAATTATTTTCAGGGCTTATAGACGGGCATGTAACAAGCTCTCCGTCCTTTTCAACAAGAAAATCATTATAAAAAGCAAGACATTCTTCAAAAAGAGGAACAAGCTCCTTTTTATAATCCTCATCACAGGTATATAAATAATGCTCATAAAGCTGATTTAAAAACCACGGTGAGCTCATACACCACGGAGCATACTGGCAGGAGTCTCCGTCACCGTCAGGATATCCAGCAGGATAGGTGGCACCCCAAATATCGCTGTTATGATGAGAACAAAAGCCCTTTGAATTATAATAATCATTTGCGGTAACCCTGCCGTTTACCGATAGCTTCTTAACAAAATCAACAAGAGGTGTAAAGCACTCGGAAAGATTTGTAACATCGGTACACCAGTAATTCATTTCGGTATTAATATTTGTTGTATAGCTTGATGACCATGGTGCTCTGACCTTAACATTCCAAATTCCCTGAAGTGTCATAGCATTTGTTCCCTCACGGGAGCCTGAAATTGTCAAATATCTGCCGAACTGGAACAGCAACGCCACAAGAGAATAATCGTCGCCTTTTTTATTCATTCTCTTTATTCTCTTATTTGTGGGCATATCGTCATATCCGCCCTCAAGTGTAAATTCCACACGATTAAAAAGAGATGAAAAATCGGCGGTATGCTCTCTGTAAAGCCTGTCAAAGCTTTTAACATTTTCAAAATGTGACAGCGCCCTTTCCTTTGCGTCGGCATCAGGCATTGACTGAAAATCAACAAAAGATGTTGCAAGAGAAACAAGCAGGGTAACATCCTTTTGATTATTAACATATATTGCAGAACCGTCAAATTTTGCATCGCCTAAAACCTTAACAGCCCCGCAGAATTTCATACCTTTGTCGCCCTGAATAATTCCGTCACCTTTATTATGATAAGGAGGCATACAAACCTCAGGTGCCTGACCTGTCATAACAAGACTGTCCTCTTCATTAAAGCAGGTATGCTTTAGCTGACTGTCAAGAGTCACCTTAAAGCTTACGCCACGTTCACTCTTAATATTAACCACCATTAGCTGTGCAGGGTGAGAAACAAAAACAGTTTCCTTAAAGCCGTCGGCTTCCACACAGGCAACGCCCGTTTCAAGATTAAGGGTACGGCCGTATCCTCTTTTTGATACACCGGAATACTCAATAATCAGGTCGCCGAAAGCAAGATATGCCTCCGACCAATGACCGTGCATATCCCTGTTCATTATTTCCTTGGCTTTCTTATAATCCTTATTGAATATTGCCTCTCGGGCGGAGTCAAGATATTTTCCGGCGTCCTTTTTGTTTAAATCCTTTGGATATCCCGACCAAAGGCTATCCTCGTTTAATGCAATTCGCTCCTTTTTCAGATTGCCGAATACGAGACCGCCTATACGACCGTTTCCAACAGGTAACGCCTCTTCAAAATATTTTGCTTTTTTAGTGTAATAAAGTAAATTTTTCATATTTTTATTGTACATTATACACAATAAAATTGCAAGTATAATCATTTTATGATATAATATATACACAGAAATAATTAGTTTATCAGCCTACATAAATATGTAAGGGGGTTATTTTATGAAAAATTACGTTATCTCAATAGGCAGGCAGTTCGGCTGCGGTGCACACGAAATTGCCGAACGGCTTTCAAGCACGCTCGGCATACCTTATCTTGACAAGGAAATTATAAAAAGGGCTGCAAAGGACAGCGGATTTGATGAAAAAATATTCTCCTTTTATGATGAAAGACCTACAAGAAGCTTTCTTTACAATATGTCAACCGATGGAATTACGGGAGTAACGGGCAACGGCATTTCCTTAGAGGATCGGGTCTTCCAGTATCAGTTTGACACTATAAGAAAATTTGCACATGAAGGCAGCTGTATTATAGTCGGCAGATGTGCGGATTATATTTTGCAGGATTATCCTAATCTGTTCACTGTATTTCTTCACGCTGACGAGGAATTTAGAAAAGAGAGAATAAATAAGCTCTACGGTCTTGACGGAAAAAGTGCCGCAAAGGAGCTTAAAGCAGTTGATAAAAAAAGAGCCAGATTTCATAATTTTTACAGCGATAAGAAATGGGGCGATGCATCTACATACGATTTAGCAATAGACGTATCACGTATCGGAATTGACGGTACGGCAGAATTGATTTCCCACTATGTAAACACTAAATTCAAATAGAATGACAAACCAAAAGCTGTCTCATTAAATGAGGCAGCTTTTGATTTATAATATGGAAATATAAAATGAAAATCTGTATTAAACTGTATAGCAAACAGGCTCTCTTTCATACTCATCAATAACAGAAAAATGGAAGTCCACACCCGTACAGTCGGAAAGCTTTGACATTATTTCCATAAAGTCGGTTATTTCCGTATCCTTATTTGAAATCAATTCAAGTGTAGAATCAATAAAAATATCTGTTAAATCATAATCGCTGACACACAGCCCGACTAAAAAGCCGTACAGAGCCGAGGCACTGCCGATTTCATAATTCGATGCATTAATAAGCCTGATTGATGCAGGAAGCGTAAGCAAAAGCTTATCTGTGCTGTCAACATAAATCACATTACCCTTACTGCTCATAGCCGTACAGATTGCCGCTTCCGACAAAATTTTTGATTTTCCCGTGCCGTTAATTCCTGTGATATATTCTACCATATCAGCATACCCCTTTTTTAATTTATTTGTCTATTCTCTCTTAGACAATTCAATAATATTCCAAAAATAAGAATTCGTAAGAAACAAAATGTTACAATCAGATTAAATTATTTTGAACATTACAAAAAATATGTCGATGAAGCTGTTTTACTGTAAAAATTGCAGTACACCGCAAAATGACAATAAGTAATTTAATGCGTCAAAAAATAAATTGTTAAAATTATCTGTTCAGTATTGACTGTTGTTTAAAAATATTGTACAATATGCACAAACAGAAGTTTTTTATAAGGGGAATTTATTATGAGCAATTATGCGGATAATATAAGAAACATTGCAATAGTAGGCCACGCCTCAAAGGGCAAAACTACTTTGTGTGAGGCTTTGCTTAATGTGGCAGGCACAACAGAAAGAATAGGCAAGGTTGCTGACGGTAACACCGTTACGGACTTTGACCCTGAGGAAAAGAAAAGAAAAATCAGTATTAACAGTGCTGTTGCATCTGCTGCATATAATAATAAGACAGTAAACATTATTGATACTCCCGGTCTTTTTGATTTTGCTATGGGCAGTGCAGAGGGCTTAAGAGCCGCTGACACGGCAGTTATCGTTGTTTCGGCTCGTTCAGGTCTTGCAGTAGGTGCAGAAAAAGCATTTAAAAATGCCGGCTCAAGAGGTCTTGCAAGAATATTTGTCACAACTAAAATGGACGATGACAGAGCTGATTTCTACAAGAGCTTTAACGGAATTGTTGCAAAATTCGGCACTCAGGTTTGCCCTATTGTTGTACCTGTTATAGCAGACGGTAAGGTTAAGGCTTACTATAATATGATTGACGGAAAAACATATGAATATAACGGAACGGCGAAAAAAGAAACTGACCACGTTCACGACGATCAGGGCAGATTTGAGGCAATTAAGGCCGTTTTTGCCGAAGCAGTTGCCTCCACAGATGAAGAGCTGATGGAGAAATATTTTGAGGGTGAAGAGCTCACAAAGGAAGAAAAAATTAAGGGACTTAAAATCGGCGTTGCCGACGGCTCTATCATTCCTGTATTTGCCTTGTCGGGTATCACAGGTGAGGCGTGCGATTTACTTCTTGATTTCATCGCAGATGTTTGTCCTTCACCTGCATCTGAATATGCGGCAGACGCCAACGGTGAGCCTGTTGAGCTTACTCCCGACGATAACGGACCTCTTGCCGCTGTTTGCTTTAAGACAGTTGCCGACCCATTTATAGGAAAGCTCAGCTATTTTAAGGTAATAAGCGGTAAAATTACCCCTTCCTCCCCTGCTTACAACGCATCCACAGGCAGTGAAGAAAGAATGGGTAAAATAATTAAGACCTTCGGTGCTAAGCAAATTGATGCAAGTGAGCTTCATGCAGGCGATATCGGCGCAATCACAAAGCTTGGCGGTTTTGAGACAGGTGACACACTTTGCTCTCCCAACTGCATAGTTAAGCTTGACGGTGTTTCAATTCCTACAGCTACATATAAAATGGCTATTAAAGCCGCCAAAAAGGGCGAAGAGGAAAAGGTTGCTTCGGGACTTTCAAGACTTTGTGAAGAAGACCCGTCTCTTACATTTACTAACAACACAGAAACTCATCAGCAGATTATCGCAGGTCTCGGCGAACAGCAGCTTGATGTTGCTGTTTCAAGACTTAAGGATAAATTCGGTGTTGAGGCTGAATTAGAATCTCCGAAGGTTGCATACAGAGAGACAATTACAAAGAAGGTTACTGCTCAGGGCAGACATAAAAAGCAGAGCGGCGGTCACGGTCAGTTTGGTGACGTATTCATTGAATTTGAACCATTTGATACGGAAAAGCTTGTATTTGCCGAAAGAGTTGTAGGCGGTGCAGTTCCTAAGAACTTCTTCCCTGCTGTTGAAAAAGGACTTAACGACTGTATGGAAAAGGGCGTACTCGCAGGATATCCGATGGTTGGAGTTAAGGCTACGCTCTTTGACGGCTCATATCACCCGGTAGATTCAAGTGAAATGAGCTTTAAAATGGCGGCGGCGCTTGCCTTTAAGGAAGGCATTTCAAACGCTATGCCTGTACTCCTTGAGCCGATTGTTACGCTGAAGGCAACTGTTAATGACGAGGCTATGGGTGACGTCATAGGCGACATCAACAGAAGACGTGGCAGAGTTCTCGGTATGACTCCTAATTCAGACGGCACACAGGAAATTCTCGCTGAGGTTCCCGATTCCGAAATGACAACCTTCTCCACATCAATGAGACAGATTACTCAGGGCAGAGGCTCCTTTACCACCGAATTTGCAAGATATGAAAGAGTACCGGAGCATATCTCCCAGCGTATAATTTCAGAAGCAAATAATGAATAAAACATTTAAAAAGGCTTGCATATCATAACGATATGCAAGCCTTTCTTTTTTATGTGTCAAATTAGGGTTTGTCGGGGTGTATTTGTAGCAAATTTATGGTTCCCTTGTGTAAAGGGAGCTGTCTGCGTTAGCAGACTGAGGGATTGTTACAACC
>JBJFHZ010000054.1:0-2554 GCA_051894075.1 Eubacterium sp. | reverse complement strand
ATCAAACAGTCTTACAGCAAATTGCTCTCATAAATCTACTGATTTCAAGGCTTTTTGCACCTTATTTATCTACCCTCGACATCAATACAACGCACTCGATGAGACTCAAGTTACCAAAATTATAAATGATTTTCTATAAAAAGCACTGACAACAAGGAAGCTAAGATAAGATTTCTTCAATTCCAATATCTTTCAAATAACTATATACTCCATCATAATAATCTGGCAGCATGGTTTTATCGTTTTCATCACCAGTTGGAATAAAGATAATAAAACCTTGTCTTGCCCTTGTTAACAGTACTCTATATGCATTTTTCAAGTACAAAACGTTATCTTTATTTCTTACATTATTCCATTTGGTACCTGTGAAATTGTAATATTCAAATTCCCTGCCATTGAAACGAAAATTTGCATCCCAACAAACAATTGTCCAATCAAGTTCAAGACCTTGTATATCAAATTCAGTGGCTGTTTCCTCTAAATAAAAAGAAGAACGAACGTCCTCGGAATCATTCAAAAACCATACTGGTGGGTCAATTTTATTTTGTACCCAAACGCCATATTTTCTAAGACGTTTTGCACCAGAGCTTGCGGTTAATCCATACCTTTGAGTACCTTTTGCTTTAGATTTTACCCATTGTTTTGCCTTTTGTAAATCTCTTGTTATACAAATAGGATAATCATTTTTAAACTGCTGATAAAGGCAACGAGCAGTTTCCTTGTCAACATCAAGCAATGCTTTTACAAAGGCTGATACATTTTCACTTCTAAATGAACGAAGTGACACTGCCAAGTGCAAATCCTCAACAATATGTACATTAAGCCCTTTTGTCATTTCATTAAAATCATTATCTTTTGCATATTCCTCATCAGTGATTTTGTTTGAGATATACACATCCCAATCAGGATAATTATTTTTCAAGGAATCGAACCAACCTGCAATCCCGGCTGATTCACCCTTGTTAATTTCCTGTCCGCCACCAATTAAACAAACAATAGTTGCCCAGCCTTCATGGCGATTTAGAATACTTATCAAAAACTCCGGCTCAGACATATTAAAACCAAGCACACCCTTTTTTCGCTTCATAAAATCTGAAAGATTTGGTTCGTCCCAAGCTCTTTGCGCTTCGTCAAAAATTGTCACTCTTTCAACCGGAGGAGTATTAACTGAAATTGCATCATCTCTAAAATGATGAATAATCTGAATAAATTCTTTTGCTTTGCGCATAGCATCAGTTTTTTTAATACCATTTCGTTTTACATCGTCCCTGCACAATGCTTCTTGCAAAACATCAACAAGCGGACCATTTCCGGATAGGAACACTGCATGTTCATCTTCATCAACCTTTTGACGCTCAATTGCTATATTAAGTCCAGCAAGAGTTTTACCTGCACCGGGTACACCGGTAATAAAGCAAATTGATTTTCTGTTATTTGCCTTACTGTAATCGATAATTTCATTTATTGCTTTTGTAGTTTGATTTAGATTTTTTGCACTTGCATCATTTCTTGAAATATCTTCTACATTATGACCCATATACAGTGCCTGTGCAGCCTCAATAATTGTGGGTGTTGGCGTATAAACTGAGTTTATCCATTTATAATAATCAAAATCTGGTCTACTGAAATTCTTTGAAACGTCTTTAATATAATCACTAATTCCAAAATCATTACAGCAGTAGGTATTTAAAATATTTTCTTTCATAACAGAAATATTCGTTTGAGTGTTCTGGGCGTTTGTACATATTAAAATTGGGACCAACAATTTGTCATGACTTTCTTTATGAAAACAGTTTAAATCAAGAGCATAATCTGTCACCTGATTTATTGCATAGCTTGGGTACGTACTTTCGCCTACCTTAAATTCAAGCAAAAATACAATTCCTTTATACAAAACTACATTATCAATGCGATTTCCTATTCTGGGAATAGTATATTCAAAAAGCAAATGCCCATCTGAAAAATTGGCAAGTTCTCTCTTTAAAATTTCAATTTCTTTTTTCCATGTATTCTTTTGCAAATCCTCCGCTGAAAATTGGTCATTGCTTGTGATTTCGCCGAAAATTTCGTACTCACCTTTATGTATAAATTCATTGACACTGCTTGAATAATATGCTCTTTTCATCAAATTCCCTCCTCACAATATCTATTCCAATGTTGAAAATGATTTAGTATCGAGTTGCCGGATTTGTTGCCAAACCTGAAGATCTGCTCAAAAATCGTGACATCTAATCCACTAACTCAATTTGCGTTATCTAATCCGAGGCCACAACCTGACACACATTTTCAAAGTAGATATGTTTCCATATAAAATAACCGAGTTTTTTCAACAGTCAGGCATTTTGTCACGACTTCTGAAAAAGCCAGTAACCAAACCATTTTTAGAGGGTTATTCTCCTACCCTCGACATCAATACTACACACTCAATGTGATGAGTTCCGGGGAACATATCCACAGGTGTTATTTCTCGGGTTTGGTATCCGTTTTCTTCAAATATTTTTAAGTCACGGGCTAAGGTTGCAGGGTCGCAGGAAACATACACCACCCTTTGGGG
>JBJFHZ010000053.1:0-2578 GCA_051894075.1 Eubacterium sp. | reverse complement strand
AAAAAACTCCAATCAACTCTAACGAAGTACCATTAAAGTTGATTGGAGATTTTAAATTTGATGTAAGTTAATTTGAGTTCGTGGGAGTTTATTGGACTTCGTTGGAGTTCGTGGTACAGTTTTTGCCACAGGATTTTTGGACAGACTCCGCCCACGGCAATACAGACTCGATCTGTTCTTTTGTCGGGTTATCTCCTAATGATGGCAGGGTTTTAAGTAGAAATTTAAGATATTCAAAAACATCAAGATTATTAAACTTGGCACACTCAATAACTGTGAACACTCTTGCACTTGCTTCTGCACCCCTTTTCGTATCGCAGAATAAGAAATTTTTTCGTGCTATGGTAAAGGGGCGAATGGCACGCTCAGCACAATTATTATCTATATCCGCTTCAGGGTGGCTAAGATATGTAGCAAGCTCGCTTTTATGGTTGAGGGCATAGCCTACCGCCTCAGCAAGCTTTGAGCCTTCTTTCGGGGAAATGCTCTCGATGTATTTAAACATTTCCTCAAAAACAGGCTTGCTTATCTTCTGCCTTGTTTTTAATATCTTCTCTGAGGTGGCTTTTTGTTCCTTAAGGTCGCCCTCTACATCATAGAGCTTTTTCATATATTCCAAAACAATATCAGCCTTGCCCCCTCTTGCTACATCTACAAACCTTCTTCTGCAATGCGTCATACAGCATTGATGTATACAGTTCACAGCAGCATTATAGGCAGAGTAAGCATCGGAATGAAGTATGCCTGTATATTCCGAAAGCAGCTTTGTAACAACGGTTTTTGAACGCGTTGGTGCATAATAAAACCATACAAGTCGCTGTTTTTCTCGTTCTCCTGATGCGATTACCCACATTTGGGATTTTTTAGCTGTATTCTCGCCATCCCTTTTCAATACTTGCACTGTTGTTTCATCTGCATGGATAGATTTTTGAGACATAAGAATACCGTAAATATAGTCGCAAAGCTTTTCAAACCACAGACTGCCCAGTATTACCCAATTGGCAAGGGTATTTCTATTAATCTCAACGCCCCTTTGATGCCAAAACTGTTCTTGACGATACAAGGGTGCACCCATTTGATACTTCTGTTGCATAACATAAGCAATACTCGATGCAGATGCCATACTCTTTTTTATGACAGGTACAGGAGCTTCAGGCTTTTCAATATATGCTTCGCCTGTTTCTTTTTCACATTCCTCACATTTATAAGTATAGCGATATATATCCTTTATGCGTATCTGTTCAGGGATTATCTCTATTTCTGTACGCACCTTTTCTTCCCCAATAACGACCATAGTATGACCATTCCCGCAGTCGGTATTTTCTAATTTAATGTACTCTTTCTCGTGAGGAAGGTCACTGAAACGCTCTTCCTGTGTGCGCTTTTTATTGCGAGTATGAGCTTTGACTATTGTATCTTCCGTAAGTTCAGGGGCTTTGGCATCTGCCATTGCTTCTGCTTCGTTAAAAAAGCTGAGCTGTTCAGGCATTATATAAGTTTTCTTTTCGCTCCTTTGACCGAAAATCAGCTTTTTATATTGTGAAATGACTTCGTTGAGATGTTCTATTGTATCTTGTTGTTCGGCTATAGTATTATCTTTTTCATCAAGCTGTTCATGTAAGGTTGTTATGTATTCCTGCACCTTAATATCGGAATTTTTTATTTCATTTTCAGGCATACATAGCACCTCGCCTTCGTTTATTTTCTACACTTTTAGTATAACACAAAACCCTTGATTTTGCAATTGAGATCTGCTTAAAATCAAGGGTTTTGATAACTTTTTTTAGTATAGATCGTAGTGTTTGAAATCCTTTTTTATTGCCTTTGGCTGTTCTATTGCCAAGCCCTGCATTAGCCAAGTGAATTGTTCCGAAGAAAGCTTCAATGCTTCGCTTTTACTTCGTGGCCATTGGAAGCTGCCGTTGTCCAAACGCTTGTAAAGAAGCAGAAAGCCATCACCTTCATACAACAAGGCTTTTATCCTGTCCCGCCTTCTTCCACAAAATAAAAACATACTTTTTGAGAAGGGATTAAGCTCATAGTTGGAAGTTACTATGTGTGCTAACCCATCTATGGACCTGCGTAAATCTGTATATCCGCAGACGATGTAAATGCTCTCTGCCTTTATTCCGCCTAACATGATTTAAGTCCCTGTAAAAGAAGTTTCAGCATTTGCGGTGATATATTTTCAGGGATTTCAACTTCCATTCCATCTTTGCGGATAACTACATTTGCAGCAGGTAAAGTTTTGATTTGAGGGACAGGCTTGCTTATTTCTGTTACTGAAACTATCTCCTGCCTTTCCCCTTGTTGCTCATTAAACTCCAAGAAGAACTCACGCACCTTTCGCAGATGATAATAATAGTTCTTAGGGGCTATGTTGTTTGCTTGACACCATTCACTAACCGACAATCCACTTGACATTTGTGATTCAACTTCTTCTTTCCAGTTTTTTAGCATCATCGCTCTTTTTGCTTCTCGTATTTTGCCCATATCTTTCACACTCCGTACAATTATTTTTAATAATTGTACCATAGCAACAAACAGATTGAAAGGCGCGGGATTATTGATCGCTTAC
>JBJFHZ010000052.1:0-13255 GCA_051894075.1 Eubacterium sp. | reverse complement strand
AAAAGTACGATTTAATGTGTCATTTTATTATTCGCAGATGGTTACATTCTGCGAATTATCATTTTCGGTCATTGAAATAATTTTTTGTAGTATATTAACTTGAAATTTGATTGATTTCAAGTAATTTAATGAGAAAATACAATAGAATGATTTAATCGAAAATTATTTATCAAACAAAAGAAAATCTCTGGACTTATACAGAGTTTCGTGGTATATGTTTGTGCTACGAAAGGTGGCATAAACTATGGATATACTTGAAGATTTATACTATGGAAACTTATTCCCAAACGAAAAATGCGCAAAGCTTAATGATGAAATGAAAGAGTTGCTTGGATTGCTCAACAGAAATGAAGAAAAGCTCACATCAACTCTTTCCGATGAGCAGAAAGAAACCTTTGAAAAATACAAAGACTGCAATCAGGAAATTTCTGAAATCGTAGAACGAAACGCATTTCTAAATGGCTTTCGGTTAGGAGCAAGGATTATCATTGAAGTTGTCAATAACTAAAAAGGCGGATAGGTAATTATTAACATTGCCTATCCGCTTTTAGTTGCTATTGAATTTGCTATTGCTGTAATTCCTCTTTCAATTGTTCCAAAATTTTCTTTAATCTCATTTCTGCGCCTTCTGTCGTCAGACCGACTCTTAATGATGCTTCACGGATTGTAATTTTCTCCTTGCTTTTCAGGCAGTCGGTACAGATGCCAAAGACTAACTCAATCAGCCTTAAATCCTGTGGTTTGAGTTTACTCAAAGCCGTTTTCAGCTTTTCTCGCTGTTCGTTTTTGAAATATATGTCTTCGGGGGACAATGTATCCATTTCAACATCAGTGATTGAAGAATTGAAAAAATTATCATTATCTTGATTGTGAATATCAAAATTGCTGTTCTGCTTATACTGAGTTGAAGTAATAATGCAGTTACGGACTGTATTTTCAGAAATATTCAATTCATTCGAAATGTCTGTGATTGTTTCTTCAATAGGTTTGTCATTCAGTTGCTTAGAGTATAGCATTGCTACTTTTCGTAAATTCAGATACAGATTATCATTATCGATATGTAAATTACCGCAGACAGTACGGACATATTCGTGCCACGCTTTGAGTACTTTATATTTTATGAGCTGTAGTAAAGGTATATCTGAATCGTAGTTTTGAAGTTCACACCACAGCAGAGATGAAAAGATTTGTTGCAAGTCGTCAATTCTGTTATTATCCAAGCTGTATTTATTTATAAACAGTTGAGCGTTCCTGTTGAGTACAGGCTCATAAAAATAGAGAAATTCATCAAAGTATTTTTCATCTTTAGTTTCTTTGTAGCGTATAAAATAATCATTCAAGTTAGCAAGCCTGATTGGAACATAATCAAGCTGATACATTTTATTTTCTTTAATCTTTTATAGCCTCCTCATATATTTTTGAAAGCTCCATATCTTTCTCATATTGATTTTCGGCATAGTCAAAATCGACATTTGCTAAATTAAAATAATAATCAATAAGCTTTTTTGCCTTGGCAGATACATTCGCATTGTATTTGCTAAGGCTTTTATTTTTGCGGATAGAATCGTAACGATTCTTCCATAGAACATAATACGGACTGTCGGATTTTCTCTGATTTTTCATTTTTCTTTTTGTGACTTCCGGGTGCTTTGCAATGTACGAACAAGGCACACCGTACTTCTTATTTACCGTACTGCAATAAAGTTGATTACGTGCTGTGGTCATAAAGAAATATCTGTCGCAGATATCGCATCTCCAAAGATAGTGTCCGTGAATGTAGCCTTCAAATAAATCCGTCATCAGAAAGTCTTTCAGATTATTGTAATAAACCTTTCGATAAATCTTACTCGTTCCGTTTTCAGACTCAACCACCGGAATTATTGTTGCTCTCGTGCCGAATGGGTGGCTGTTAATTTCAAATATAAAATTCATATATGGGTCGTTTACAAAATCGCTGAATGCTTCTGCGAGTTCTGCTTTTGTTCGTGCGTTGTTTTTTACGATTTTATTTGTAATCTGAAACACGACTGATGAATAATATTCTACTTCCTTTACAGCCGATGAAATATAAAATCCGATTGAGAAAGCCGTTTCCAAATCAACAGACACTTTGATTAACTCGTCTAATTTTTCTGAAATCTTTATTCTATATTCATTCTTTGTGAATCGGTCATATTCTTCATAAAGCTTGATTTTTTCTTCTGTGAAAAGGTCATTGATTATTTCTTTACACTTCTTGATGTTAAATATTTTAAAGATTTCATATTTACTCAAAACATCAATAGCTGAAATTATTTTTGAATGATAATCTAAAAAATCAGTTCTGCTAAAATCCTTATTTAATAATTCTTCCGTGAAATTTCTTAAGTCTTCAAAAATATTTTCATCAATAAAACGACTGTCGGTATCCATTACAAGGAAACTTGTGTAACCGATAGGATATTCCTTATCGCTGAGTGCAAACTTATCTTTTTTATATGTGACGCTAAAAAGATTAGTAGTATTCAGCTTTTTCAGTACACCGTCTTTTAAGTCCATAGTATCAACTCCGTTTATATTATATCACTTTGCAAATAAAATCACAAGTGTATAGGAAAGCAAATTGTGTTGTCACGTACTTTTACGGCTTTTTGAAAATTTCTGACATTTATATATTGAGAGCGAAAAGCTTTCAATATTTTATGGAAGGAGTTGTTATAGTGCGTAACAACAAAAAGCTTACTGTCATTGACGGTGAAACATTAATGGATATGCGAATCAAGCCGATAAGCTTTTGCATCGACTCGTTGTTACCGCAGGGTGTATCTCTGCTTTGCGGTGCTCCGAAGATAGGTAAGTCGTGGTTAGTGCTTGACTGGTGCGTTCGCATAGCCAAAGGAGAGGAGGTGTGGAATTTTAAAACCGCAAAAGGGACTACCTTGTATCTTTGCCTTGAGGATAACCTGAGCAGAATTCAACAAAGGCTAAATGAGATTACAGATGAAGTTTCGAACAACGTATTCTTTGCAACATTATCGTGTTCAATGTCGGACGGACTTGCAGAACAAATTGAAAGTTTTGTCGCAGAGCATAACGATACGGTTCTGGTTGTCATAGATACATTTCAGATGATACGAAGTAAAAATAAGGATACTACGTACGCAAATGATTATCAGGAAATTGAGGAGCTGAAAAGATTAGCGGACAAGCTGAAAATTTCCCTTTTGCTTGTACATCATCTGCGAAAGCAGGGTGACAATGATCCTCTGAATAAAATCTCAGGCACAACAGGAATCAGCGGTGCGGTTGATACAACATTTATTCTTGATAAGAGCAAGAGAAGTCAGAACAACGCAACAATGATTTGTACTGGCAGGGATATTGAATACAGAGAATTGGAACTGAACTTTTCAAAAGACAATCATATATGGGATTTAGTTTCGGACAGTGTAAAAAATCCTGAAATACTTTTACCTGATGAGATGATTCAGCTGATAGAGTTTATGAAAAAGGTAAAAATCTTCAAAGGTACGAATACCGAATTCGCAGAAAAATTTAATTCTTTCTGTCGTAAGGAAATCTCTGCAAAAGCGTTAAAACAGATGATGAATAAATGGCGTTACGAATTAGAGAGTAATAACGTTTACTTTAACTCATACAGAAGTAACGGTAAAAGGTTTGTAAATGTTCACTATCTGCCCGATAGTGACTCAAGTGCCGTAAGTGACGGAAATATTACTAGTGCAAAAACTTGCGTTTCTTTCGTCACTTGCGACCCTGACGAGCCGTGTCAGCCAACGTGAGCCGATTTGTGCGATTATTTTGTAGAGGGCGACAAAGTACCCAACTATAAGTGATAATCGAAATTTGGGCGAATTTGCGGCAGAATTGAAATTTTGTTTTTAGAAGCGGTGGTTTGGGCTACATTTCCCGGACTTGTCCAGGGCCAGGGCAAGCAGAGCGCCCGGCTGTCCGCGCGTCGCAACTCGCCCTTGGTAGCCTGCCTTTACCTTAACGGCAAAGGCGTCGCTTTTCGGGCGGTTGCTCCTTTCCCCAAAAAGACTTGTCTTTTCGGGGACCCCACGAGCGAAGCCCGGACCCACTTTAATACGGAGGTGCATAAAAATAGAAAATCGTAAACGAAATCAAACCATAAGTATTAGATTAACTCAATCTGAAAAGTTAGCTATTATTTCAAAAGCTAAAAAATCCAAATTGACATTGACTGAATATATTTTGAAATCTTCATTTCAAAGTGATATCAAAGTAGTTGATTTGCAACCACTACTTGTTGAACTTAAAAGGATTGGCAACAATCTGAATCAGATAACGAGAAAAATAAACAGCGGTGCTTTTAATTCCTACAACTTTAGTGAAATGATTGCTATGCAAAGAAAAATCTATGACGCAATCATAAAACTGTCGGAGGAAAAATGATGGCGACCGTGACATATATTCGTGAGTCAAAACAATCAATCAGTGCGATGAAAGGTGTTATAGATTACTGCTGTCAGGACAAAAAAGTCTACGATGAAATTTCAAATCAAAGACTTGTGAGTGGAGTTAATTGTGATGGTGAAAATGCTTTTTCAGAATTTCTTGCAACAAAGAAATCGTACAAAAAGACGGACGGAATGAATTTCTATCAGTACGTTCAATCCTTCTCACCCGAAGAAAATATTACTCCGCAACAAGCTCACGAGGTTGCGTTAGAGTTTGCCGAAAAAGCTTGGCGAGAATATGAAGTTCTGGTCGCAACTCATTGTGATGCACATCATATTCATTCCCACTTTGTAATCAACTCAGTCAGTTTTCAGAATGGTAAAAAGCTTCGCCAGAATCCAAACACACTAAAATCATTAAGAGCCTTGAGTGATGAAATATGCAAACATCATAATCTTTCGACTCTTGAACCTTATAGCAAGGACGGTATAAAAATCTCTACAAGAGAATACCGCACAGCAGTCAAAGGTCAAAGCTGGAAATTTAAACTGATGAACGACATAGACAAAGCTATGAACATAAGCGGTAGCAAGGAAGATTTTATAAATGCAATGTCAATTATGGGTTACACCGTAATATGGACAGACGATAGAAAATACATCACCTATCAATGTCCGAGCAAAATGAAGTGCAGAGATATTAAACTGCACAATGATAAATATTTGAAAGGAAGTATGGAAAATGAATTCAGATACAGGCAAGAACAATATTTTGGAAAGTCTCAAACAGAGGAACAGCAACTCACTGACAGCGATAGAACTACTATCGGGAGAAACGAAAGTGATTTCGATTCCGTCACAGGTCAGAGAGGAAGAACTCAATCTGTTGAGAACAGCAATAACATTTCAGCCGGAGCTGTACAACCTGATTTCAAAAATATCAACAGACGACCAGATGGTGGAATATCTGGAGAGAATTCTGGAAATCAACAAAGACAATATGGAATCAATCTCGAAGAGTTGTCAGACGGAACTGAAGAAAGTTTCAGAACAGACTCTGAAAGAAATCAGGTCAGTGCAAACGCAGATGACCGAATCTATCCAACAGGCTGGGAAGAGTCAAGAAGAGTTTTTGAACAATACCTTGCAGAAAGGTCAGGAGTTGGAATCAACAATAGCGTCACAAGTGAAGAAGTCAACTCTTCTGACAACCTTAAAATGGATAGCAATAACAATACTGTCCTCGGCAGTATCAACTCTCTTGCTCAATCACTTTCTCGGATAATTGATGATGAATCGGAAGATGAAGAAGAATGCAAGAAGCGGATTGCAGCCGAGCAAAACGGCAGTGATATTGGTACTTTCATAGGTTCAGTTGCCGGAATGTTTATGAATATTATTTCTGATAGCAACGAGGAAATCGAGGTTGAAGAGAATATTAATGAAGGTAATGGATTTAATATGAACCTGTAAACTTATTTAGGAAAAGAGGATTTTATTATGTACAAATTAAGTATTAAAATACCAGTGGTAAAGGAGTGATGATGGAAAAATAATGAAGCATTGAGCCGTGTTGACTTATGGCACGCAAAGAAAATCCTATTATTGTTGAATCTGTTGAATTTGATTATGTAGGAACAGACGAACAGTTTAATACCTTTTTGAAAAGTATAGTCAAGGATTACCTTACAGAAAATAATCTGTTGCCTGGTAACTATGGTGATAAATTTAATTTCAAAAAGTCAGCATAATAGCTGGATATTAGAAACGAGTTGTGATATGTTGTGGTTGCACCGAGGTGGTGTGACCACAATATTCAAATAGCAAACGAGAGGAGAATGATTATGAAGGTGTGGCTGTATTACAGGCTGTCAAGAGATGAAGATGCTGAACTCAATTCTCTTAACAATCAACGAAACATTTTAGTAGAATATGCAAATGCAAATAATCACGAAATTGTCGGCGAGTCATTCGATGATAATGTAAGCGGTATGCACTTCAATCGTGAGGGCATCAGCAAAATTTATGAGCAGGTTGAGAATAAAGCAATTGAAGCAATCATCGTGAAAGACTTATCCCGACTCGGCAGGCACAGAACACAGACTGCGATGTTTATTGATTATCTTCGTGAACACGATGTCAGGGTGCTGTCGGTTACAGAAAACATTGACACAAGCAATGAAGATGATGATCTGATGATAGGCTTCAAAGGGATTTTCAATGATATGTACGCTCGTGATATTTCAAAGAAAATCCGTGCAGGTTATAAGCAAAAACAGAAGAACGGCATTGTGATTACAGTACCGCTCGGTTATTTCAAAGATAAGAATACAAATGAAATTGTGATTGTTGAGGAAGAGGCGGAGATTGTCAGAAAGATATTTGACCTTTACCTATCAGGCTACGGCTTAAAAGCAATAGCAAAGAAGCTGAATGATGAGGGCATAAAATCACCGCAGTTTTATCAGAACAAAATGTATAACAAGAAATTACCTTGCAACAAGCCCGAAATTACTGGTCGCTATCTGTGGGTGAACACAACGGTAAAGCGGATTTTGCAGAATGAGTTTTACATAGGAACGGTAACCTGTCACAAGACTTATACCAGTAAAATTAATCATATCAGAAAGGCTTTGCCCGAGGAAGAACAATTCAAACACGAAAATTTTGCACCTGCCATTATCTCAAAGGAGAAATGGGAACAGGTGCAATTTTTATTATCTTCAAAGCGAAACAATAATGTCCGAGCAAGCGCTAGTAATCCTTGCCACCGCTACACAGGACTGATAGAATGCGGTGACTGCGGTTGTACATTCGTATGTAAAAAGCGTAAGTGGAAAGATAAACCCGAGCGCATTGAATACAACTGCAATGGATATCACCGCTATGGTAAGGAACACTGCACAGCACATAGAATTGATGAAGATTATTTAGACAAGCTGATTTATAATGAGCTTATGTCAATCAAGGACGAAGCACTTGCAAATTACAAATCAATAGAATCGGATGTCAAGAAATGGATGAGCAACAGGGGTACAGTTACTAATAAACTGAAACAGCTTAATACAAGCCTTGAACAGCGCAAATCTGACCAAAAGGAAATCTTGCTTGAGAGAATCAGGGATAGGGAACACGCTGATATTTACACAGAAATGCTTGAAAAATGCGAGTCGGATATTCAAAAGCTTGAAGATGAAATCAAGTCCATTCAAGATTACAATTCCACTATCAAAAAGCGCAAAGCAGAAATGAAAGACAGCGTTGAAATCATCGAAGAAATCATCAAGGAAGGAGCTATCAGTGACGCAAACCTCAGATTGCTTGTAGATAAAATAATAATCTTTGAAAAAGATAAAAAGCTGAGTATCAAAATCAAGTTAAATGCAAAATTTCAACGACATAAGGATTGTTATAATGATAATGGAATAGTTTCAGAAAAGATATTTATATAAATAAAGCAAAATTATTGACACGATGTTGCTTTTGATTATATAATTTTTTATGGTGATAAAATGATAAAAGTTGCATTTTGTGATGATGAAGCTAAAATTTTAGAGGATTTATCTGTAAAGATAAAGAAAGAATTTGAAAAGATTAATTGTGAAATTGATTTATATACAACAGAAAACTCAATCGGGCTTCTTGAATATCTGAAAAGTTGTCCTGTTGATATTCTGTTTCTGGATATTGATATGCCGACAATCAGCGGTATGGATATTGCAGAAGCTCTGCTCAACAGCGAAATAAAAACACTCATTGTCTTTGTTACAGGTCAGGATGCACTCGTGTATAAATCCTTTAAATATCATCCGTTTGGATTTATAAGAAAGACATATTTTGATGAAGAAATCACGGGAGTTGTAAAAGGCTTGATTGAGGAAATACAAAAAAGCTCTGATACATTCTTGTTCAAAACTAACGACAGCTTTAACAGAATCAAGCTTAAGGATATTCTATATTTTGAATCCGAGTCAAATTATCTTAATTTGCATACTGCAAATACTGTTTACAAATTCAGAAGTACCCTTTCGGCAATTGAAAAAGAGCTTTCAGCAAAGGGTTTTATCCGCACTCATAAAGGATTTCTTGTGAATCAGGAGCATATCTTTTCAGTCAAATCCGAGAATATTGTTCTCAGCAGCAATGTCGTCCTACCAATCGGCAGAACAAACAGAGATGTAATAAAAGCTCGCATTATGAGGTATATGAGATGATTGGAAAATATAAAAAGCTCAAGCAGGATTTTGAAAATCTTGAAAAGGAATATTCAAGAGAGGTTGCCAAAAATCTCGACTTGCAATACGAATACGACACCCTGAAAGCTGATTATACAAACGAATCGACTCAGCGTGCGGAAATTGAGAGGCTTCACGAAAACACACGAAGGCTGAAGCACGATATGAAAAATCATATTATGGTGGCTGTATCCTATCTTAACAACGGAGAGATTGAACAGGCTAAGAATTATCTTTCAGATGTGCTTGATAATCTGAACAAAACCTATTCCTACATTCAGACCGGTAATTCTGTTATGAATTATATTATCAATTCTAAGCTTGAAAAAGCACATAGCAAGGGAATTGGATTTAAAGTAGAAATTGAAAATCTGCCCTTTGAAAAAATGGGAAGTGTTGATTTTTCTGCATTGCTTTCAAATATACTTGATAATGCCGTTGAGGCAAGTGAAAAGACAACAGATAAGTTTATCTGTGTTGCGATTCTCAAAAAGCGTGCTTATGATACAATCCTCGTAAAAAACAAGATTGATAACTCCGTTCTTGAAACAAATCCCGAGCTTAAATCGGATAAAAATAATACAGAACAACACGGCTACGGTATAAAGCAGATAAAGACAATAGCCGAAAAATATGATGGTATAGTTGACATTTATGAAGAGGACAATATGTTCTGCGTGAATGTGATGATACCTAGCTGAACCAGACTGTTTCAAATGAAGCAGTCTTTTTTATTTAACAGGAAACTGCGTATAAGTAAGCTGTCAGGAAAAACAAAAAAGCCAATTCCTTTTTCAAAATTTGTGTCAAGGCTCTTGCTTTTTGTCACAGCTCAGAAGCGGTTTATCCCAAATGAATTGAAAATTATCAAGTGTATGTTTATTATTAATTCAGGTGAAGAAAATGATTATAGCAAAAAACTTAAACAAGGAATTTCACAATAACATCAAAGCGGTGAATAATCTTTCGTTTCATATTAACAAGGGTGAAACAGTCGGGCTAATAGGCGCAAACGGTGCAGGCAAAACAACACTTATAAAGCTTATTTCAGGCTTGTTAAAACCCGACAGTGGCTTTGTCAGAATTTTTGAGGATAACCCGCTTGCAAGGAAAGCTAAAAACGGGCCGTTTATGGGTGTAGTGTCAGGTCAGAGGTCCTCAGGAACCTATGATAACGGCAAGGGTGCAAACACCGCGACCTTGCAGGAGGATTTAACGGTTGAACTGAATATGGAGCTTGTAAAGGCAATTTACAGGATTCCCGATGACAGATATAATAAAAAGCTTTCTGAGCTTACAGATGCTCTTGGATTAAACTCTTTTATGAAATACCGTGTTGACCAGCTTTCATTAGGTCAGCGTATGCGTGCAGAAATAGCCGTTGTACTGCTTTATGAGCCTGAACTTCTTATACTTGACGAACCGTTTATCGGGGTTGACTTGATAGCTAAGGAATCAATAAGGCAAATTCTTCAAAAAACATCCAAGGATAAGAACACCACAATAATTCTTACCACACACAATGTAGAAGAAATTGAGAAAATCTGTGAACGGGTAATCTTAATAGATAAAGGCAGTATGGTTTTTAACGGGAGCTTTGACCGCATAAAGTATTCTCACGCAAGTATCAATTCACTAAGCGCAGAGCTTACGGATAAGATTCCCGATATGCAGGATTTGCCTGTGACTAAATACACGATTGTAAATAAGAAAATTACCCTTTGGTACGACAGTAAGGTAATCAGCACCAAAGATCTAACCGCTTACATTTTATCACAGTGCAAGTTTAAGGATTTGCTGATAAGAAAACCTACTGTTGAAGAAATTATCAGAAATATATATGAGGAGGACTCAGAGTGAGTAAAACTATAATTGATGTACAGAACATAAGCAAAACCTTTAAAATCACAAAGAGAAAAACAGGTTTCAAGGGTGCGTTAGCAAATATATTTCATCCTGAACACGAATACAAGAAAGCAGTAAACGACATCAGCTTTAATATAAAAGAGGGTGAGATGGTAGGCTTTATCGGACCTAACGGAGCCGGAAAGTCAACTACCGTCAAAATGCTTTCAGGTATTCTGTATCCTGACAGCGGAAATATTAATATCGCAGGATATATTCCCCACACACAGCGTAAGGAATATGTTGCCAATATCGGTGTAGTGTTCGGTCAGAAATCGCAGATTTCATGGGATTTATCACCGCTTGACAGCTACGAGGTTATCAAGCATATCTATAAAATTCCCGATAAGAAATATAAAGAAAATATTGAACGCTTTACAGAGCTTCTTGATATGCAGAAATTCATCAATCAGCCTGTTCGCCAACTATCATTAGGTCAGCGAATGAGGGCAGATATTGCGGCGGCGCTTCTTCACTCGCCTAAAATAGTTTTCTTTGATGAGCCCACAATCGGAATTGATGTTGTGGGTAAGGAAAAAATCCGCAGTTTTATTAAAACTCTTAATAAATCTGATAACATCACTATGATTTTCACAACACACGATATGCAGGATATTGAAAAGACCTGTGAGCGCCTGATAATTATTGATGACGGAAAAAAGCTATACGACGGAAGCCTTGACGCTATAAAAAGCAATTATGTTTCATCACGAATTATAGAAGCAGAGTTTGAACAGTTGCCTGAAAAAATTGATATTCCAAATGTAACGGTCAGTGATGTTGATAAAAACAGAATGAAAAAGCTCATCACATTTGATACCGGCAAAACAAGTATAAACTCGTTGATGAGTACCCTGCTTAACAATTACAGCATCAAGGATATTTCAGTAAAAGAGCCTGAAATTGATGCGATAATCAGTGATATTTATCAGGGTAAAATCATTGTACATTGAGTACGGAGGTGTAAAATGAGTACTTACATACAATTTGCCGCCATTAAATTCAGAAATAATATGGCTTACCGTTTTGAGTACATAATTGGGATTCTGAATACTGTTCTGAGTTTTTTGGTGTATTGGTGTATATACAAGGCTTTGTATGGCGGCGCAAATGAGATTGACGGAATTACCTTTTCAATGGTAACTACAAACTTTATAATATCGCTCGGTCTGACAAATGCTTTTTCAAAAAATGAAATGTTTTTACAGGATAAAATCAAACAGGGAACAATAGCAAACGAGCTTCTTAAGCCTGTGAATTTTAAATTCAGAATGCTGTTTGAGGATTTGGGTGACGGATTTTTTAAAGTGGTTTTCAATTTTCTTCCTGCTGTGATAATTGCAATGCTTTTTACGGAAATGATGCCGCCTGCCGGAATTTTTGGCTTTGTTCTCTGCCTCGTCAGTGCAATGCTGGGATATATTGTATTGTGGTATATAAGCTTTATAGTTCAGACCTTGGCTTTCTGGCTGTTTAATGTCTGGGGATTGATTACAATAAAAAATGTAATAGTAAATATTTTCTCGGGTGCTTTACTTCCGCTTTGGTTTATGCCACAACCTGTTCTGAATATTATTAAGTTCACACCGTTTGATTCTATTTTCTTCACACCTGTTCAGCTGTATCTGGGACAACTTGAAGGTTATGAAATACTGTTGAATTTTGGTAGGCAGGTTTTGTGGATAGCAATACTTTATTTTATCGGCGAGCTTTTGTGGAATAAAGGAATCAAAAGACTTGTGGTGCAGGGAGGTTAAGTTATGAAAGATATAGTTTCTCTGTTTTTTGCTTATGCAAAATCAGGTATAAAAACACGCTTTCAATATAAGCTTGACTCCGTAGTTTCGTCTTTTGCCGTGTTTTTCAGAGAAGCGGCAGGAATTATTGCAATGTATTTTGCTTTGCTTAAATTTGATACAATCAATAACTGGAATATCAACGAGCTTATGTTTCTGTTCAGCCTGATTTTTATTACATATGGAATTTTTATTGTCTTTTTTATGGCTTTGCGGGACTTTTCCGACTGGATAAAGCACGGTGATATAGACAGAGTAATGGTAAGACCTCGTGGAATACTCACTCAACTTGTGCTGTGCGGTGCAGACTGGCTTGCAGCACTCGGTCACGGAACATTGGGCATTACACTTTTTATTTTGTCAGCCAATAATGTGGGTGTGGAATGGAACGCTGCGACTATTCTGTACTATGTTATTTCAATTGCAAGCGGTGTCCTTATACAAGGTGCAGTTTTTCTGTTTTTCTCAGCAATCAGCATTTATTTTATAGAAACACAGAGCTTAAAAGAAATTATGTACTGGAATCTGAGAAAATTTGCCGGTTATCCCATTAGCATTTATAATAAGTTTATACAATCACTTCTTATATTTGTAGTGCCGTTTGCATTTGTGAATTACTTTCCGGCACAGTTCTTGCTGCGCAAGCCTGATATGTCGACGTATCCCGAATGGTTTATGTATATTTCACCGTTTGTAGGAATCATACTTTATATCATCGCTTACTTTTTCTGGAAGTTCAGTATGAGGTATTATAAAAGTACCGGTAATTAAGGTTTATTGCAAAATATAAAATGGCAGACGCATAACATTAGTAAGTTTCAATTTAGCGATTATAGCTAAATTGAAGTGTGATGATTTGTACAATACGAACTACAAAATCATCACCTTATGTTATGCG
>JBJFHZ010000051.1:0-13394 GCA_051894075.1 Eubacterium sp. | reverse complement strand
TATTCTTTTTGTCAGGTATCCTGATGAGTCCTTACCAAGTTTTTTCAACTGTGTAGAGATGCGATAGGTGATTACCATTTGCAGGATCATTCCTGTGAGTAATCGAAATCAATCCGCTCTCTTCAAGATTTTTTAGTGCAATGTCAACTGTCGGAACTGATATTGAGCATTTTTCTGCAATGTTTTTTCTTGAAGGGAATGATTGCCTTTTTTCATCACCACACCGAAGAAGATAACTGTACACAATAAATTCTCTCGGCTTTAATCCTTCATCGAATATTTTATTCGCTGTCAGAAAGAAATGGGCTTTGCGATATTCAGTTTTCATTGGTACCTCCTTTCGTAATATTGAAAGAGAAATCTCTTTCTGCTATTATGGTAACATAGAGGTTGTGCTGATTCAATCAATCCGCGTGACAGAGTGTTATACACAAAATTTTAAAATAACGATTTCGGAGGTGCGATAGCTTTGGAGGAATATTTTACAGAGCAATGCTTTTCTTTGTATATGAAAATTGTTCAGGGTAAGTCTGACTATACAGTTACTTATCACGGCTTTAATTATCCGAAGGACAAGTTTGAATATGAAGGTAATGCCTGCGATGATATCATGACTTACCTTGATTATGATTTTAGAAGTATACAGGCATCACGCAAAAGGTTAAGAGAAATATATAACGAAATAAAGAACAGTAATGCTACCGAAAAATTATTTGATGATTTTTACAATGAGGCAAGAGGCATAGCAGAAATTATCAAAGACGATTTACCTGTATTATCACAAGTGCTTTCAGTGTTCATAGAAAATGTTTATCAAACAAGTGAAGATATGATTTCTTCTATGGATGAAATATGGTATCAGATTGATACACTTACATATGTAAAATCAAACCTTACCGAAACATTAACTTGGCTTGCTGATAAACAACTGAACAGTGAGAACAGAAGAGAACTTCCTGTTCTTGATAGCCTTGCTGATTTCAACGCAAAGGTTAATATTGAATATGCCAACGGTGAAATTAGTTATACATATCTAATTGATAATGTAGAACGATTTTTGAATATACTAATCTACACATACATATCAACCAAACCAAGAATTGCAGTTTGTCATTACTGCGGTAAATTCTTCGTACCGAAAACTAATAGACGAACACTTTATTGTGACAGGATTACTGCCACCGGTAATGATTGCAAGACCGAAGGAGCAAGAGCAACCTACAAGAACACAATACAAAATGACGAGGTGCTAAAGCGATATAACGAAGAAAAGCACCGCATCCAAATGTATTGCAGAAGGAGCTTGCTTGACCTTAACGACCCGCTTGATGATATGTACAACTGGCTTGATTTCTTTGAGCCAAAAATGAACGCATACAAGGTAGGAGATTTTTCAGGTGAAGAGCTATTAGCACTCTTGGAGGAAAAGAAAAAGGATAATCAACCGGGACTGCGACTTGGTAAATATTTCTCAATATGAAAGTTAAAAGGCTTCACCCAACATTGTTAGGTGAAGCCTTTATACATGTATTGATTTTATTGACAGTGAATTTTCAAACTGAAATTTGAATTTCCAAAAACGGTTCATTTGACAAATGTCTGCAATATCTCTCCTGAATAAAGATTGCGTTGTTTGATTTATTTTCATTAATTAATTCCATTATTTCATTTCGGTTATTTTCGTTATAACCCTCAAAGCATTTACATTTGTAATAACCGGACGGTAAAACCATTATGTTCTCACCATCGGCCTTTGCAACCTCATTATATGCAAAAGCCGATGTTTTTTTGTCTTCGGATAAATACAGCAAGCCTTGATTATAAAGACCGATATATTTTTTACTTTCCTTTTGGAAGTAAAGCTCTGTCATTAAAGAAATATATTTTTTATGTGTAGGATGTAATTCCTTTATTGGCTTAACAAGCAAATAGCGTTGGTGAATAAATCTCTTAAAAGAAGAAGCGTTTTTTGTAATTTCTTCGCTTTCTTCCATATGGTCAGACATATTTTTCAACTTTTGAGCAGTTCTGTTAATACGCTCTATTTCCTGTGCTGCCGTATTCATTCCGTCCTTTAAAATCAAATCAATATTAAGCTCTCCGTTTATATCCAAATAATTTGGAAATTGTTTTAACGGTATACCTAATTCCAAACAGGTCAGAATAAAATCAAGAACTACCATCTGTTCTGTTTTGTAATATCTGTATCCCGTTTCTTCATTGATATATGCAGGAATAAAAATACCAATTTTTTCATAATAACGCAACGCTTTAACGGTTATGCATTTTAATTTTGCAACCTCGCCGATAGATAAATAATCGCTCATTTTTTTAATCTCCTATTGACTCATCCCTTGGGGCATAGTTTATGATATATCATATCACATAGGAAGGATTTATTCAACCATGAGCGACAATAGAAGATTTTTCAGATATGTTATACCCTCAATAGGCTCTATGCTTGTTACAGGACTTTATTTTGTGGTTGACGGTATTTTTGTGGGCAGAGGAGTTGGAACTAACGGTCTTGCAGCAGTTAACATTTCCGTTCCGTATATTTCTTTGCTAACGGCAATCACGATGATGATTACAATGGGTGGAGCTTCTCTGACTTCAATAGCCTTTGGTAAAAAAGAAACGGATAAAGCTAATCGTATTTTTAACATTAGCGTTTTTCTTACGGTTGTATTTTCTCTTTTGATGAGTCTGATAAGCATATTTTTCTCCGAATCTATTGCAAAGCTTTTAGGTGCAAATGAAATTTTACTTGCAGACACGGCAGTTTATCTAAAGTATTATGTGGTTTTCGGCGTGTTTTTCTGCGGAGCAATGATGCTGTCGGCTTTTATTCGCAATGACGGAAATCCTACACTGGCATTTTGGGGAATGATTGTGGGTGCATTAAGTAATATTTTTCTTGATTGGCTATTTATTTTTCCGTTAAAAATGGGAATAAAGGGAGCCGCAATTGCATCAGGATTGGGTCAGGTGCTCGCATGCATTCTTTTATCGTTTCATTTTATTTTGAAAAAAGGGAAATTGCATTTTTCCCTGCCGAAAATAACGATTGGAGAAATAAAAAATATATTAAAAACAGGGCTTCCCGAATTTGTTAATCAAATGAATTCTCCGGTTACAACCTTTTGCTATAATCAAATTGTTATACGAGCTTTCGGTGAAATAGGAATGGCAGCTTTTTCGGTAATCGCATATCTGCTTGTAATTATATTAGCAATATTCATAGGACTTGCTCAGGGGCTTCAACCGTTACTTAGTCTTAGCAGAGGAGAAGGAAATTTAAAACGGGAAAAACGTTTTCTGCGTCAGGGACTCATACTCAACATAGCTTTGTCTTTAACGGTATATATTATAATGGCTGTTTTAGGAAAACAGATTATAAGTATTTTTAATCCCGATAAGGAGATGATCCGCCTTGCTTTTGACTGCGTTTTGGTTTACGGCATCAGTTTTCCCTTTGCGGCAGTTAATATCGTTTATACTACCTATTTTCTTTCAGTCAAACAAACCGTTATATCCTTGCGGATTGCCGTTTTAAGAAGCTTTGTTTTGAATGTAATTTGTATTTTTGCCGTACCTGCCATTTTGGGAGAAAAATTTATTTGGTTAGGAATTGCTTTTGCAGAGGCGATGGTTGCAATTTATGTTTTGCTTTCTGTAAAAAAACAAAAAACAGGCTGTGGGAAATCAAACTAAATTGATTTTCCACAGCCTTGATTACTGTTATTTGCTTTCTATTGCGGCAGGCTTTTGGTTTGATTTTGCAATTTTTTTATATGTACTGTCGCTGAATTTCTTTTCTCTGTCATAGGTGTATAAGCCGTTTTGCTCCTGCTCAACATCGTAAAGCTGAGTATAGCAAAATCCCATTATTCTTTCGTTGTCAATAATTGCTTCGGTAAGTCCGCAATATCTTTCGGCAAATTCGTTCTCGGTTTTGACATCCTTGCCGTAGCCCCAGGATTTGTATTCACTGTCTGCCGCCCATTTAATTCCGCCGTATTCGCTTATTGAAACAGGACCGCCGTTATAATGCTGTCTGAACGGATGCAGCCAAAGCACATGCTCATAGAGCTTGTTTTTTGTAACCAGCTCGTCAAATTTTTTTCGGAATTTAACGGGATTACAACGATAATCGTGTAAATCGTAAATATCGGTTTTATCGGTGTGAAAGTTACCGCTTGTATCAATACAAGGACGGGTAACATCTAACTCCTTTGTTAAATCATAAGCAGCAGTGAGCAGGGAATTTTTTTGACGCTTACCGTGATAATTCCATGTTTCGTTGAACGGACACCACACTACTATTGAGGGATGATTAAAATCTCTTTCAACTGCTTCCTTCCATTCTTCAAGGAAAATATCTCTCACTTTATCTAACGAGTAATCAAGTCCCCAGTTTGCATATTCGCCCCATACCATATATCCCATTTTATCACAGAAATATAAAAATCTCGGGTCGAACACCTTTTGATGAAGCCTTGCACCGTTAAATCCTAAATCAAGAGAAAGTTGAATATCTTTTATGAAATCTTCATCCTCGGCAGTATAAATTCCGTCACGGTAATAGCCTTGGTCAAGCACTAATCTTTGAAAAACGCTTTTGCCGTTGATTAAAAATTTATATCCGTTAAGCGCAACATTTCTCAATCCGAAATAGCTTTTAACATTATCATCACCGAATGTTATTTCTAAATCATAAAGTCTGCCGTTACCGATTTCCCAAAGCTGTGATTCATTAAGTGAAATTGTAACAGATTGCTTGCCGGATGCATTTTTCACTTCGCTTTGCCCGGCTTCTCTGCCCTCAAACAAAGCGGTACAAACCAAATCGGCTTTGCCGGATAAATCAAATTCAACAGTTACTGTGCTGTTTTTATAGTTGGGATAAATTTTGAACGCTTTAACATAGTCTTTCGGCACATATTCAAGATAAACGCTTTGCCAAATTCCGGTTGTCCTTGTATAGCTGCAAGCATAGCTTTCTTTTTTTACGCTCTGCTTTCCTCCTGCTATGAGAGGAGATTTTACATCGTCCTCGCAAATAATAAATATTTCATTATCGCCATCGGTAACAAGCTCGCTGATTTCAAATTTAAAGGAGGTGTATCCGCCCTTATGTCTGCCTGCACATTTACCGTTAACAAAAACAGTTGTAAAATAATCGGCAGCACCGATATGCAAAAATATCAAATCGTCGTTTTTGCTGATATTCACAATCCTTTTGTACCAAACGAGATTTACAAAATCTGTATAGCCTATATCCGAAAGCTTGCTTTCAATACAATAGGGAACCTTGATTTTTCTGTCACAAACAGCTTCTTTATATATGTCAAGAGCATCGTTTTCATTTGTTGAAAACTTAAAGCCTTTTTCTGCTTTTTTGAATCCGAATTGCCACTCACCGTTAAGGCTTTCCCACTTTTCTCTGTAAAATTGGGGATTGGGATGATTAGTGATGTTTTTCATTTTTTTCCTCCTGTGCTATATCGTATTAAAGCTATCAAATCTATCTTCAATTATTTTTAACCGCTCATTCAATATTATCATTATATGTAACGGACAATATTAACTTCGCAATATTTTTTTGCGAAATTTAATGCAAAACAGCAAATTAATAATATAAAATTGCATTGGCATCAGGCAAACCATCATTGTGCATAAGCGGAAGCACCATAGATGATATACTGTTTATGCCTTTATTTCTTAATTTTTTTAAAAACGGTTTTGCCAGTTTATCAGCTTTTTTCAAAACTCCTTCAAAAACTCTGTATTCCGCAGATGATTTTTCCATATCCGCATCACCCTTATATAAATTCGCGGCAACATCAATTAAAAACGGCACAAGCTTTTTTTCGTAAACAGGCTGAATTTCCGCTGCGGATACGCCGCTTGAAAACCGTACAAGTTTCCATACTTTTCCGAATGTAAGGCGGTTGAAAAATTTTGCGCCGTTTTGGAAAAAGAATTTATATTTTGCCGATGTTTCCTTTGAAATACTCATACCGATTGCAAAATCGGCAAATTTATCATAATCATTTTCAGCATTATAAACGGCATCGGCAACAGCACCGAGAAACAGTTTTTTCGTATAATCCGTAAGTGATAAGCCGTTTGTATCAATACCGTGAACTTGATCCACAAAATGACTTTCAATATCAATTTTCTTATCATCGGGTGAAATACAAATATTTCTGTAAACAGGCGGAAATCCGGTAAGCGCCGCTGTTGATATATCATACAGAATATTTCCTTTTTGACTTTTTATTGAAGAAATATTATGTATATGACTGTGACCGGTCAGAATAAACGGTATGCCCGTATCAGCAAATTGCTCAGCGCGCAGTTCGTGCTGATGAAGCATATTCGCACCTCCGATAAGCTGATAAAAAGCGGATGGAGAAATAATGGGATGATGTGTCATTGCAACAATGAATTGTCCGTCCTCATGGGCTTTTTTGACCTGTTCTCTTATCCATTCAAAGCAGTCATCACTATAGCCGCAATGCGGATTTCCGTAATCGTCATTCAGGGCAAGAAGCCGATATCCGTCGGCAAGCTGAGCGACATAAGACATAGATTCTTCGTGAACCGAAATGGCATCATTATACCCGAATTCTCCGTAATAATCAAGAAGCTTATTGCGTTCAAGTCCCTCAACCGGTACATCTTTATTATTTTCATCACGCCCGTAGGAGGGCGAAAAGCCGTCGTTATAATCGTGTGTTGCCGTTATAACATAAACTGCTTTTCCTCTTTTTTTAAGCTTTGCAAGAGCGTCACGCATTTCTTCGTGTGATGTTATTTCTCCGTTTTTTGATAAATCACCGCTGATGAGAACAGCATCAATTTCAAGATTTCGGCTAAGCTCGTCAAATGTATGCTTTATAATTTCTTCGCTGTGTTTTATAAGAAGCTGATTGTTATCCGGCGGAAAATCATTATAATTTCCTGCAATCCAATTTCTTTTTGAATAGTAGTGCGTATCGGATATGATTGTAAAATTCAATGCTTTTTTCATAAGAGCCCTCCGTTTTCACACAATTTACAGGCATTATGCATCTTCATTGACGTCCTTGCCAATTACATCTGAGGTCAGCTTCTTCTTTTCTTCGATTTCACAGTTGATTTTTGCCATATATTCTGGTGTAAGCTTGTAGCAGTAAATCAGTACAATAAGTGCAAGAACGAGTATCACGGGCGGCATACAGTAAAGCAGAGCCTTTATACTCATAACCGCCTCTGCACTTGGCATTGCCTTGGACTGGGCGTCAAATCCGGTAATTGAAAATGTAATCATAACAATGAATGAACTGAGCGCCGTAGCTATTTTGCTCAGGAATGTAAGCATTGAAAAAATGACGCCCTCACTTCTTTTGCCGTTTTGCCATTCTCCGTAATCAACGGCATCTGCAAGCATAACATTCTGCATTACATTCATGGAACCGAATCCGACAGACATTACACAAACAGCCAGAATAAATACGATGAGATTTGTCGGCAGGAACTGTCCGCAAAGGAACATGAAAAGATAGCCGAAGCAGGGGAGAATCAGTGAAAACTTATACACACGCATTCTTCCGAACCATTTTGAAAACAGTGGGAAACCGAGCAGACCGATTCCTTGGGCTGCACCTGAAAAAATAGAGTACATCCAAAAATTACTGTCCTGTTTCAAAACATAGATAAAATAATACATTGCCGTATTACCTGTCAGATTATTTGCAAGATTGAAAAAAATCATAATTGCAACAATCACAAGAGCCTGTTTGTTGCCAAACAGAATTTTTGCAGAGTTAATAAGCGAAAATTTCTCGTCCGAAACCCTAACACCTGCAACATTTTCTTTTGCATAGACGCTGCAAACCGCCATTGTTACTGCAAATACAGCAGAGGATATTGCTGCATATTTGAGAAAACCTCCGTTTACGGTTCTGCCGCCCAAAGCGTCAACAATATTCAGCAAAAACGATGTAAACAATCCGCCTGCAGCACCGCAGATACGCGGAATAAGAGAAACGATATCACGCTCGTGAGGGTCATTTGTCAAGGCAGGAATTAAAGACCAGTAGCTGACATCTACCATTGTATAGGTCATATCCCAAAGTACGTACATAATTGTGACATACACATACAGCATCACCCCTTCAATCGGAGGCTTGTAAAACAGGAGGACGGTTACAATCGCATTTGTAATTCCGCCAAGAAGCATCCATGGACGGAATTTTCCCCACTTTGTTTTTGTTGCGTCTATAATTGCACCCATCAGCAAATCATTTACGCCGTCCCAGATTCGCGAAACAAGAAACATTACCGCAAGATACCCCGAGCTTAAACCGAGAACCTCAAGAAAATACAGCGAAATAAAGCCATTCGCCAATCCGTAACTCATACTTTTACCGGTAGCACCGATACCATAGCCTATTTTTACAGGCAGTTTTACTTTACTGTTTTCCATACATTACCCCTTATTATCTCTCATATTTTATCTAAATTTAGCATAACAGAAACTGTACAAAAGTCAAATCAATAAGCATTCAAAAATTTCTCAGGGAAATCATTTGGTCATTCAATACGCTGTGAAACAGTTTCTGAAACAGCATTATGTAAACAGATTTCGCTGTCAATGGGCATATCACTCATCATAGACCATGTCATTATACCACCAAGTGACATAGAAATCGCATATCATGTTTCCTTTTCAAACTGATACTCAATGATTTGTAATATCAGAAAGCCTTTTATGATACCTTTCGATTTCATTTGATTTTTCCAAAGCAAGAAAAAAGGTGTATTTATTTCGACGGTTTATGATTCTTACTCTAATTTTACCGGATTTATATTTATTATAATAAATCCGTGTAGGAGACATAATACTCAACAGTAAATCATCGTAAGCGTTTAACTCCTGCTCGGATGCACTGTCGGTATCAATACTTTTCAGAAGTTCAATACTGTCTGTAACATCAATCATTTTTAAATCATTTAATTTTTGTGTGATTTTTTTAATTTCGCTTTGTGTTAAATTATTTTCTTCAACCGCCGTCTGCAATTTTGTATACAGTTGCAAAAACTCATGGTAGCTTGCAAAAGTATAATCATATGGATTATTGAAAATCTCGCTTTTTTCTTCTAATATTTTATTGATTTCGGTATAATCATAGTCGTCCAAAACCTGAGTGTTGTAATTTTCCACCTTTTCCTTTTGAAATGATTTGTTCGGATTTCCTTCGCACAGCTGAATTTCAAACTCAACATATCCGTTATGTTCAATTGTCAATACATATTTTTTGGTACTGCTGTCATAACTTTCACTATACGAATACGGGCGATAGAATTCTCCTCCGTTTTGATCAAGTGATGAAATAATTGCAGGTTTTGTATCACAGCAAAATTCAATAACAGTTTGGCGTTTTTTACTGTCATCTGCTTTTATCGTTCCGTCTTCAGATACACCGAGCCAATTTTTTACATCAACAAAAGGATCGCCGTCTCCACTTAAAGTTTTTACCATTTCATCCTTATCAATCCTGTAATTATTTGCAGTTATGATTATTTTGTCAGAGGATTGAGAAGCATGAACAAATGTATGGGGAGAAGCCGTCACTTTGTAATCGGAAATATTGCTGTAAGCCATTTGGGGAACACTTGCCGTTTTTGTTATATCTTTATTTTCCATATTATTGATATATAAGGTTTGTGTGCCGAATGTTTGCATATAGGTGTCTCCGGTATTGCCGCTTGCATATTGTAAAACATCGTTTAAATTATAGCTGTGATTTATCAGCTTGATGTTATTTTCATTAAAATATGCTTGCTCGGAGCTTCTTAAATTTGCAGGAAGCAGCGGTATTATCCCAAAATCAGGTCTTGACGGATAAAGATTTGATTCTCTCAAATTATAGTTAACAGCTTTATAGTTTTTGCCGCCTACAATGGCAAATTTTTCAGTTTCCAGCAATTGCTGACGGGAAGGTATGTCATACAATCCGCTTTTAACATTTCTTAAAAAAGGTATTGTAACAAACTGATAGTTTGCAAGCCTTGTTTCGGTAATTGCAAAAGCATAAAAGCTGGCTTCGTTAGCAAAGCAGGTTGCGCCATTGGCAAGAGCCATCATAAGACTCATAGTCTGCATATTTTCGGGATAATAATAAATTCGTTCCCATTCGTTATCAATATATTGACCATTGTGACTGAAAAGAGCTTTCTTGTGATCAACCTGCCAATGCCACCAATCGGTGGATACGCCCCAGCCGCCTATCAATTTTGCCATATAAAGGCCCTTTAGCAAGCTGTATGTGCTCGGATCACCGTAAGATTCTTTGTTAAGAAAATAAATATTCTTATAATTTTCCTGCATCAGTGTATACAGAAATTCATTTTCTTCTATCCAGTCAATTAAATTACCGTTATCTCCGAAAATATTTGTATCCTTCCACAAAAATATTCCTCCGTGTTTATGCATCAGAGCAATTATTCCTGCAATATACAGAGATATATCGCCGTCCATCTCACCGCGCCATTGTTCACAGTTATATATTTCGGACAGTCCTACGCCGAGCATATAAGGGTTAGACATCAGTTTATCTACCTTTTGCAAAGGCATTTGGTTTTCCTTAAGCGTTTCACCTGAACCTATCATCAGAACAAACGGTATTTTGTTTTCCTCTAAAAATTCGCTGTATTCTTCAGACAAAGAGAATATTATAAAAACAGACATCGGCTTCAGGTCATCCGGAATAGCGTCATAACTCTTTTTTATTTCATCCATACCCTGATAATACGGAATAAAATGCACGGGATTATCGTTATCTATTGTAATACGCATATTTTCCGCTTTCGGCGAAAAATCCAAAGGTGTATACCGCATAAGCATATTTTCTCTTTGCTCATCACTCAGTTCAACTCTGCTGCCCTTGTTAAAATAAAGAGCAGCAGGAACAATAATTCCGCACAGAATACAAATTATCAATATCATTGATACGGCTGTTTTAATTTTTTTTGATATCTTCATCTTGAACCTCCTACTGTTTCAATGGGATTAAAATAATCTTTTATATATCAATTACAAACATATCCGTTATAATTCTGCGAGTAATATTTGCTGTCCAACGGTTTGTTGGAAACAATCCAAGTGGTTCTGCATTCAAAATTCTGCTCGCCATGCCACTGTCTTCTTCCGCCGTGGTCGGTTGTCATCAAAATAAGCCAATCTTCATTCTCATAACTCGGTCTGCTTTTAATTGCTTCAATAATTTCATAGCAATAATTGTCTGTTGTTTTAAAGCTTGATACATAGCGTGGATTGCTGTTGGTGAAGCCTGATTCGTGACCGTTATGGTCGGTGCTGTCATATATGCCGAAAATAATATCCTTTTCATTAGGTGAGCCTTCCGTCACGCACTCCAGCAGATATTTATGCATCGGTGTATCGGTAGGACTTTCAAAATACTTATATTCGGTTTGAATGTCTTTATTTTGCTCCAAAAAATCAATCTCATTTTTAAAGGTATTTGTAAAATGATAATCCCACGAGGATGTGAATACTGTACGGTAGCCCTGTGCACCGTATTTTCTCAGAAAAGTAGGGCTGTCAAGTGATATTGAATCCATATGCTCTTCTTTTTCCTCTTCACTTGCCGTGTCAGGTAAGTTTATACCGTTTTGATAAGCCCACTGTCCGGTAAGCATTGTTGACCAGCCCCAAACAGTTGATGTAATGAGTAAAGCTAAACAAAGTATTACTGCAAATACAGATAAAATAATTTTCTTTTTCATTTTTCCTCCTGTGCTATACCGTATAGCATTAAATTAAGAATTTTGCCTAATCTTTTTTCATAATTATTGCTTTTGTTACTTATATCATCGCTTTCCAATGAATAGAAACTGTTAAAAGCTATTTCAAGTGCCGCATAATATTCTAATGCTTGTTCTTTAGTTACACCATCCCTTAACTTAATGCAGTCAATAATAGATGACTGAACCTCTCGGTTAAAGTCTATAAATTTCTTCTTCTGATTTTTTGTTAATTCTTTTAAATCGTTTTTATCGGATAATATTATCTCGTGAATTAGGTGCTTATATAACGGATTATCGCAAAAGAAACTATGCCTTATTTTCAAATAAGAGTCTAAACTCGACTCGTATTTAAACTGATTGATATATAAAATATATTCGTCAATAGCTTTATCAAGACAACAAAGATAAAGCTCCTGTTTGTTTTTGAAATTATGGTAAACAAGACCCTTTGAAGTATTACTGCTTTGGCAAATACGGTTAATGCTGCCGTTTTCAAAGCCGTGCAAACCAAATTCTTCGATTGCTGCGGTTATGATTTTATCCTTCGTTATTTTTGTTTTTAGTTCCTGCTTCATAGCAAACTCCGAAAAATAGTTTATATTGACAATCATATTGACTGCTTGTATAATAAAATAGACTTACAGGTCTATTTTATTATATCTTGAAAATCAAGCGGTGTCAACCGTTTATTAGGAAAGGGGTAATATTAAATTTATGAAAATTAATTTGAAGGATTCCACAACTAAAGAAATACTTATGTTTTCGTTGTTGCCGTTTGGCACGATGACGCTCTATACATTGATAAATACGGCGCTGAATATGTATTTTACAGATGTTCTTGGTCTGTCCCTTGCTATGACAAGTATTGTGCTTTCGGCAACAAAGGTTTGGGACGCAATAAACGATCCGTTAATGGGTATGATTGTTGACAAAACGCACACAAAAAAAGGTAAATGCCGTCCTTACATACTTTGGATGAGCGGTCCGGCAATTATTGCAACGGCTATTTTGTTTGCTCCGGTAAATTTCGGTCAAAAGGGAAATTTCATTTATGCAATAGTTGCATACATTGTTTACTACACTGTTTATACAGCACTTGATATTCCTTACCAAGGCCTGACTCCGCTTGTATTTCCGGAGGACAAAAAGCGAGTAAAGGCTGTCTCGTTCAGTAATATTATTGGCTCTCTCGGTACTGTATTACCGTCTGTTCTCTTCTTTACCGTAGCAGGATTCTGGGGCAGAGATAATCAAAAGCAGGGATACTTCGGTGCGGCACTTATTTTTGGTGTTATGGCAGCCGTTCCTATGTTTATTTCCTATTTCGGCATCAAGGAAAAAATTTATATTCCTCCTCGCAAGGATAAATACATTGACGGACTCAAGGTTGTATTTAAAGACAAAAAATTCATTTGTCTTGTAATTGCCGCATTCTTCTCATCACTTGTAAATATCGGTGCTATGTTTTTGCCGTACTTTGCAAAGTGGAACTGTGCAGGCGTAATTCCTATTGACGATTTGTGCAACTGGATTTACAACACCTTTGGCATTTCTATTCAGCTTACAAGCGAGGG
>JBJFHZ010000050.1:0-13420 GCA_051894075.1 Eubacterium sp. | reverse complement strand
TTCAATTTTACCTCCTGTGTTGTGTGTTATAACTCTAAACAACAGGAATGTCAAGTAATAAAATATTACACATAAAAAGCCAATTAACTCACAATAGAGCTAATTGGCTTTAAGAATTATATGTTATTTATAAGTCTTTTCCAGTTTTCGTCAATTATTTCACGATTATATATGGCTTGATCTACGCTTTTATCTCTTAAATCGTATTTTAAACTAATAACTGTATTGGTTATCAATGATGTCCATTCTGGCAAATTTAACGCTGTAGGATTTCCTGATGTTGGTGGCAGAAAGAATTTAATTACATTGCCACCACAAGCTACCGCATCAGAAACCGCCAATAATTTGTATTGAAACACTTTTTCTTTGTTTTCCTGTATTTCTTTATTTGCAATCGAATCTACAACGCTAAAGCTTTCTTTGTGAAACAATTTGATGTATATTTTGATAATAAAATCTTTAATCATTACAGGTGTTGCCATTGAAATAAGATGCCTAAAATCATAACCATCTTTATACATATCTTCGGCTATTCTTGCGATTGAATCATCATTAGGACCATACTCGCCATTTGTAAAGAATTGTGTTAAGAAAAAACCTGGAATAGGCAATCCTCTTGCAGTACAAACATCCGACAATAGATGCCCAAAGTAATATATTACAGATAAAAATTTCTCTGAATCGGGATACTTTTTATCTCGTAAAATTACATTTAATTGACCATCATTGCCTATGACTGTAGCTGTTCCCATAAGGATATCAACAATCGCAAATAACAATCCTAACAAAGGATCGTGTCCCGGATTTCTTAATCTGTGATTATTTGGATTAACTATATCCTTTTTTACAGATATATCATAAGGAACCTTGCATTTTTCTGATAGCCAATGCAACATTTCAGATAATGTATCATCACCATTGCCTATCTCTCTAATAATTCCTGTTAAAATACTACCATCAAAATTCTCTCCACCACGATAAATCTTAACGACCTCTGGTGTGCCGACAAACACAATATCAATCACTGACGCAACTACACCCGCAATAATCGCAACAATAACATCTATTGCAGAAAAATCAATTTTTTCTTTGTATTTTAACTCGAGAACTCGTTCAATAGCTATTTCAAGCTCATCAATGCCGTCCTCTGTCTCCGTTTCAATAACACGCATCAAACCAGGGATGCCTTTTAATTGTTCGTATATAGTGTCAATTTCTTCGCTGGTTTCATCAATGTTTTTTGTGATTGCATCTATTGATTCTTTACTGGTTGTCAGTTCTGATTCGAATTGATTTAATTCTTTATCAAAATCAAATATTTTATCCGCACTCATTTTCTATCCTTGTATCTGCAAGCCTAAATCATATGAAGAAGTGAACTTTTGCATATCTTGACAAGACTTCATAATGTACTCAATGCTCTTCTTTAAATTTTTTATATCCTTTTTGTTTTTTGAGTCTTTGATTTGCATTTCTGTTAACTGCTTATTTAACTCATTAATTGTTAGTTGACATTGGTCAATAATTTGTTGTGCAGCAACAACATCTTGCTGTGCATTCAAAATAATTTCTTTTAATATAGTTTCAAGCTTTGCTGATTGAGACAATGTAAAATCTGGTGAATTAGTAACAGCACTCATTACACCGGCAGCAGTAGAACCACCTGCTAAACCAAGGAGAGCTCCACCTCCGGCTATTACAGCTACACCGCCTGCCATACCAAGACCACCTGAAGCAATTGCCCCTCCACCTAATGCAGCCAAACAAGCTCCTGTAAGTGCCGCACCGCTTAAGCCTTCAAACTCTGCACCGACAAGTGCAACCGCAATATGTGGGGCCATCAATGCTGCTGCAAGAGCAGCTAATGCAGTAACAGCAACAACAGAAACCACACTGATAGCGATTTTTTGACCTTTGCCTGAAATCTTGTTTATCGACTTATTGTAACACTTTTCAATTCTTAAAACTTTATCTATACTGATCTCGCCTTGTTCTACAAAAAATTCAGCAATTAATTTAGTAGCTTCTTTTTCATGGAATTTGCATTTTTTATATTGTTTATCTTGCTTACCGCCAAGAGATGTATAAGGTGCAAAAGCTAAACATTCGAGAACTAAAATATAATACCAAGTTTTATTATGACAATCTTTTAATTCATTAATCAATCTGTTATGAGTTTCATCTTTATCATAAAGCTTAGTTATTGTTTCATTTGTTGCATTGTTGACATAATCTACAATAGACTTTTCCCATTCTTCAATCCAAAGTTTTTTTGTTGCATAATCTTTCTTTCCTAATGATAAATTAATATCTAACTCAGCAACAAGTTTCTGAACTGAAAACAAAAGTACAGTTTGTTGTGATGATAAACCAAACATGCTAATTACATCATTGTTAAATTCCATAGTTTAACTCCTTTTTGTTGATATGTTTATTATATAATAAAAGAATTACAATGTCTATAACAACAATAAAATAGTCCGATTATCAGAACAATTACATTTTTTATTATAGATATACCGTGCATTTGATGTGCCCACCGGGAGCATTAGACTACACGCAAACAATAGAAATCATTTTCTAAAAAATCAGGCTACCCCTGGTATGATAAATTATGTAATAACAATAGGAAATGGCATTTTTGAAAATTTTTCTCATTTTGGGATAAGTAATCAGGTTGATAATAAATCTCGATTGTAGGCGATTTGTGAGCGTCACTTGGGAAGAAGATAAGCAATTGATAATGAAGAAAAAGTACTCAAATTAGCCATTATTTGCAAGGTCGATAAAAAGGCAGGATAAAAGAGTATCCCGCAATGAAGCGGGATACTAGATATACACCGACCGGCAGTGCCGTTCGGGGATTTTTAACAGTATTCCATTTTTGAGAGTGCTGTTCCGACTCTGCTCCAAATTGCAAGAAAAGTCAAAAATTCTCAATGATTTAGGGATAAATTGAGTATTCCAATTTTGCACTTGACTTTGCTCAGCTTTAGCTGAGGCAAGCAGAGCGTTCGCCGTTCCGCCGAACACCTTTAAAATGGGCAGAAGCCCAAACCCACTTTTTCGCTTTGAAAATATTGTAGTTGACTTACCATATTCTTTGCGGTATTGTATGGTTCCAAAAGGCAAAACAATATAAACCGAAAGGATAAACACAATGAAAAATATAATTATTACAAAGACAAAAAACTAAAATAAAGAAAGGATGATGAAATAAATACGCTGAATAGGATGTTGATAATGGCAATCAAAATGAACATTCCTAAAAGCGAATACGACAGATTAGCGAGATGCTTCTTACCGAGCCTACAAGAATTCTTTGAAAGCGAGGAAGGCAGAAAAGAATACAATGAATGGTTGGAAAAGCAAGAAAAGGCTGATACTGATATATAAGAAAAGCGGCAGGCACAAAAGCCTGTCGCTTAATCGTTTCTATAAAAGACTAAAAAAATAGTACAAATCCAAAAGTGTTGCCAATCAACATCAATTTCGGATTTGTACCACTTGGCGCAGAGGGTGGGATTCGAACCCACGCGCCCTTTCGGACAAACGGTTTTCAAGACCGCCTCGTTATGACCACTTCGATACCTCTGCGTTTGTTGCTCAATAATATTAACACAGAGAAAGCGATATGTCAAGGCTTTTTTTATTTAAAAATAATATTTGATTGCTGTTAATATATTAACTTGAAAATGTACTGATTAGTTGGTATAGTATACTTATAAATATTTTAGAATTTACGAGGCAAAAAAATGAAGGCTTGCAAAGTTAGTATTATTCTTCCTGTATACAATACATCAAAATACCTTGAGCAGTGTGTGGATAGTCTTTTAAATCAGACTTTGGCTGAGATTGAAATTATTGCCGTAAATGACGGCAGTACAGATAATTCTCTTGAAATACTGAAAAAGTATCAGTCGGAATATCCCAACAAGGTTTATGTTTATAATATAGAAAACCACGGAGTCAGCTTTGCAAGAAATTTTGGCTTGAGCAAGGCAAACGGCGAATACATTTGGTTTGTTGACTCAGACGATTATACAGAAAAGGAAGCCTGTGAAAGACTTTACAATAAGGCTGTGGCTGACGGCAACGATTTGGTGCTTTTCAGCAGATATGACGTGGACGCTCAAACAGGCAAAAAGACAGGAAATAAATCCTTCCACTATAATCAGAATTTCAAGGCTTCGGATAAGTCATACGAAATGGTGAAGCTTTCACCTTTCCCTTGGAATAAATTTATAAAAAGGGAACTGCTGAATAACGTTTCTTTCCCCGAGGGAATCAGGTTTGAGGATTTGCCGATTTCATTTATTCTTTTTACAAGAGCAAAAAATGTGGGTGTAATTAATGATTTTCTATATGATTACAGAGCTCAGGTGGGCTTTTTAAGTAAGTTTACCGAGTCTACTCTTGATATCGTTAAAGCAGTAGATTTTCTCAAGAAAACTCTTGAGGCAGACGGCACCCTGTCAATTTACGAAAAAGAGCTTGAATATATTACAATCCGCCATTTTTGCTATAGATTTGAACAGCTTTTGACCTTATATTCAAATGAAAATTTTGAACTGAAGAAAAAGCTCGTTAATGTTCTTTTTGATTATCTTGAAGAAAACTATCCTAATATGGCGGAAAATCCTTACCTGCTTTATAATCTGCCTGACAGAATTTACAGGCTTTCCGATTTCTATTTGTCAAAGCAGGCGTTGCTTGACTATATTGAAAAGACAGGGAATATGACCGCAGAGGAGCAGGTTGTATACAATTCAGAGCTTACTGAAAAATATTCACCGTCACCAAAAAAGGCAAAAACCTTTGATGTTATCAAAGAGAAAAAGGAAGAAAAATCTCTCCTGTTTAACACAAAGCAGAGAACAGGCGAGGCAGAAAATTCGATATTGTTTGTATCGAACGCAAAAAAAGGCATTAGCTCTGCATTATTGTCCGTTCTTATCTATGTAAACAGAAACTATCCTCAAATGAAAACGGCTGTTGCCTGCGGTAAAAAAGCAAATGACAGACTTGAAGGTATACTTAAAAATTATAACCTTGAAAGCACAAGCATTATGAAAAGGGGAGGAGAAAAATACGTAAACACCATTGCCCTGGCTAAATACGTATTTGCAGACTGTCCCCTTGAATATTATTTCGCTCCGTCTGAAAATCAAAAATATGTTAATTTTATGAGCGAATATTCAGTGCCAAAGGAGATATATAAGCGTGAGGGGAATGACTTTGACTTTTCGTCGGTGCAGCGAAGTATGATGATTTCCGACTTTACCGTTTACCAAAGCAAAAGCAGTAAAGACGCCTTTGAAGAAAGATACAAAGTATCAGGCTTAGGTGTGAAATCCCTTTGCTCTGTATTCCCCGAAGCAGATATTATCGGCACAAGCGATATCAAAACCGAACTCGGAATAACCGATAAAAAATTAATTCTTCTTGCTCCGAAATATAAGGCAGGAGAGGATAGAGTACCTATTAAAGCCTTTAGAAAATATATGGCGTCACTTATTCAGCTTGACAGAGAAATGGCAGAAAATGAAATAGCATATCTCTGTCTTGACGGCTTTCCGTTTGATGCTGACACAGGCATTTTCAACCATATTAAGCTTATGCCTGATAGCTACAGTCTGTTTGATTTTATAGACTCGGCAGATGTTGTTGCTACAAATTACCATAGCCTGCTTACTGCCTGCAAAAATATTTCCGATAAAACCGTTAGGTATATAACCGACGAGAAAATGTATATTGAGGATGCTGAGCTTGAAATAGACAGCGAAAAGTATTTAACCTGTAAGGATGCCGACGATCTTTTAAATCATATACGCAGTGTTGATAAAAACGGCAATATGGATGAAAAATCCAATGAATGTGAAAAGCTTTTTGATGCCGTAAATAACGGAACAAATGTTATTTCAAATGTCGGTGAAGAAGCAACGGTGCTTTATTTTCTTGGTGGAAAGCTGACTGAAAACAGGATAAGAACCTTTAAAAGAATTGAACGTAATAATTCAATAAAAAAATATTATCTTGCTTTTGATGAGGCGAAAAACCCGAATTATAAGGAGGAGCTTTTAGAGCTGATAAAAAGCAGAAATTATATTCCTGTCAGATTTGATACGAACAGCTGCTTTGACAAAAAGACGATTTCAACTATTTGCTCAAAGGGAAAGCCTCCTCTTTTCGGAAAGGATAAGCTGGAGGAAAGCAGAATAAAAGAGAGAAAGAAGTATTTCGGCAATATATCCTTTGATGAAGCGGTTTTAATTTCGGTAGGGGAAATTGAACGCAATTTGATGCTCCTCGGCTTCACATCGCAGTTAGTTTACAGCTTTACTTGGTTTAGTATGGATAAATATAACAGCAAAAAGGCCTTTAAGTGCAAGGTTGATTATATTTGTAAAGAGCTTGAATATGCACAGAAGGTTGTTATTCCCGAGGAAATGCAGGGAATGAAGGCTGTTAAAAATCTGAAAACAACTACAGAATTTGAATAATTAAAAACACGGAAAAAGGCAGTTCGGATATCCGAACTGCCTTAAAAATTTAATTTGAAATTAATTATTTTTCCTCGTTGAGCTTTGCGAAGCATTCGCTGCAATAAACAGGCTTCTCACCGTTTGGAACGAAAGGAACCTTGCACTCTGCACCGCAAGCGGCACAAACAGCATCGTGATATTCACGGTGTGACTTTTTCTTCTTGTCACGGCATTCCTTACATCTCTGCGGCTCGTTTTCAAAGCCCTTTGAATCGTAAAATTCCTGCTCTCCTGCGGTAAATACAAATTCCTGTCCGCAGTCCTTGCATACTAAAGTTTTGTCCTCGTACATTTTTAAATACCTCTTTGATTTTATTTTGTCGGATTTTATGTACCGCTAAAAGCTTATACGAGTCAGCTTTTTACGGATACGCTGTATTGCATTGTCAACAGCTTTAGGTGTTTTGCATAATCTTTTTGCAATTTCATTGTAGCTGCATCCGACTATATGCAGTCTTAAGACCTCGTTTTCAAAATCAGAGAGATTTTCACGAAGAACATTGGTCAACAGTGAAACGCTTTCCTTGGCAATAAAAATTTCTTCTGCGCTGAGACTTACGCTTTGCTGAGAAATTTCCTCCTCCTGATATTCAACAATATTTTGTTGAGGAATATCTTTTTGACGGGAAAACTTTCTTAATGATGTCTGTATAGAATTATCTATGCAGACAGAGGCATAAGTTTTAAATGCGGCACCCTTGCTTTTGTCATAAGACTTTATTGCCGCAAGCAAGCCAATCATACCCTCTTGAATAAGGTCCTCGGACTCCATCGGGGATGATGTATACTTTGTAGCAATAGACTCAACAAGAGGAGTGTACTGCATAATCAGCGCTTCAGTCTGAGCTTTATTGCCTGACTGCGCATTTGAAAGAATTTCGTCAGCCGCCGTTATATGAACTTTTGACATAATTCTCTCCCACCTTAGTTAATATAATAACAAACTTTTTGAAAATAGTCAACAAAAAACATATAAAAATATGGAAAAATTTTAAGCAATTCGACAAAGTTTTACAAAAACACCCGATTTTTCCATTGATTTATGACAGAAAAATCGGGAATGTTCATAAAAATTCACCTGCGTTATTTATACATTAAAGCGAAAAAGAACGATATCTCCGTCCTTCATAACATATTCCTTTCCCTCAGAACGGACAAGTCCCTTTTCCTTTGCCGCTGTCATACTTCCGCAGTTCATCAAATCGTCAAAGGAAACTACCTCTGCCCTTATAAATCCTCTTTCAAAGTCGGTATGTATTTTTCCTGCCGCCTGAGGAGCCTTGGTGCCCTTCTTTATTGTCCAGGCTCTAACCTCCGGCTTGCCTGCCGTAAGGAAGGAAATAAGACCTAAAAGTGAATAGCTCTTTTTGATAAGCCTGTCAAGACCGCTTTTTTCAAGTCCCATATCAGCAAGGAAAAGAGCCTTTTCGTCCTCGTCAAGTTGAGCAATTTCAGCCTCCATTTCAGCGCATATAGAGAGGGTTTCGGCTCCTTCTGCTTCTGCTATGCTTTCAACGGTTTTGTAGTATTCATTGCTTTCAATACCGTCAATAAAATCGTTTTCGCCCATATTGCAGGCGTAAATAACAGGCTTAATCGTGAGTAGAGAAACATCTTTTAAATATTCCTGCTCGTCGTCGGAGATTTCAACGCTTCTTGCGGTTTTGCCCTGCTCCATTTCGGACTGGAGTCTTTCAAGAAATTCAACCTCGCCCGCAATTGTTTTATCGCCCTTCATAGCTTTTTTACGGCTGTCTATTCTTCTTGCGAGTATTTCAAGATCGGAAAGTATAAGCTCAAGATTGATTGTTTCGATATCTCTTGCAGGGTCAACATTGCCGTCAACATGTGTGATATCGTCGTTTTCAAAGCATCTTACAACGTGGATTACGGCGTCAACCTCTCTAATGTGGGAAAGAAATTTGTTTCCAAGTCCTTCGCCCTTTGATGCACCCTTTACAAGTCCTGCGATGTCTACAAATTCGATGGTGGCAGGTGTGAACTTATCAGGCTCATACATTTTGGCCAGCTTATCAAGTCTTTCATCCGGAACACTTACCATACCTACATTCGGCTCAATGGTGCAGAAGGGATAATTAGCACTTTGTGCACCTGCGTTTGTTATAGCGTTAAATAATGTACTCTTGCCGACATTCGGCAGTCCTACAATGCCAAGCTTCATTTTTTTATCTCCTTGTGAGTAAATGTGTTTTTATCAAGTATATAACAAATCTTCATTTTTTACAAGTTAAAAATCACAATAACTATTTATATGGAAATATCTTGTATTATTTAAAATAAACACTCTTGACTTTGGAGAATAAATAATATATTATAACTATTAAATATTTTTTGATTGTATTGTAAAAGGAGAGAGGAAAATGAAGCTCAACGGTTCACAGATTGTTCTTGAAACCCTTAAAGAGCAGGGCGTAGATACAATATTTGGTTATCCGGGCGGAACAATTCTGAACATTTTTGACGAACTTTACAAATACGGAGATACATTTAAACACGTCCTTACTTCTCACGAGCAGGGCGCTTCACATGCTGCCGACGGTTACAGCAGAGCTACGGGAAAGGTGGGAGTTTGCTTTGCAACCTCAGGACCCGGTTCAACAAATCTTGTAACAGGTATAGCCACAGCATATATGGATTCTGTTCCTGTGGTTGCAATCACTTGTAACTATGCCACATCGGGACTTGGCAGAGATTCCTTTCAGGAGGTAGATATCTGCGGTATCACTATGCCGATTACAAAGCATAATTTTCAGGTCAAGACTGTTGAAGAGCTTGCTCCTACAATCAGACGTGCATTTAAAATAGCTATGAGCGGAAGAAAAGGACCTGTCCTTGTTGATATTCCTAAGGATATTACCTCTGCAGAATGTGAATACACACCCGAGCCTGCTCAGCAGCCTGATGAGCCTGTTCATCCTAAAAATAACTGCTTTGACAGAGCAGTTGAGCTTTTGAGAAATGCAAAGAAGCCTCTTATTTACGTAGGAGGCGGTGCTGTTTCCTCTGATGTAGGAGAGAAGCTTATTACCTTTGCAGAGAAGCTTGACGCTCCTGTTGTTTCTTCACTTATGGGACTTGGCGCCTTTCCGAACGGTCATCCTCTTCATGTCGGATTTATCGGTATGCACGGTAGATTTGAAGCAAATAAGGCAGCACATGACTGCGATGTTCTCATTGCGGCAGGTGCAAGATTTTCCGACAGAGTTGCAGGAAACAGAAAGAAATTTGCGCCAAATGCAGAAATTTTACATATTGATATTGATGCCGCTGAAATGGATAAAAACATTGTTTCAAATTATCATTTGAGAGGTGACCTTAACCAACTTATTCCTCAGCTTACTCAGGCTATTGAGCAATGTGACCACAGTAAGTGGAAAGCAGAAATAAGCTCATGGAAAAAGCCTTTTGTACAGACTCAGATAGGCGATTTTGTTAATCCCCAAAAGGTAATTGAAGCTGTTGATAAATATACACCTGACGATACTGTTGTTGTAACTGATGTAGGCCAGCATCAGATGTGGGTTGCTCAGTATTACAAGTATGTACAGCCGCGTACTCAACTTACATCAGGCGGACTCGGTACTATGGGATATTCAATGGGCGCGGCAATAGGTGCGGCAATAGGCTGTCCTGATAAAAAGGTTGTTATGTTTGTCGGAGACGGCGGATTTCATATGAATCTTTCCGAGCTTGCGACTGTTGCTTCGTATAATGTACCTGTTGTGATGATAATTATGAATAATAAGGTTTTGGGTATGGTACGTCAGTGGCAGAAGATTTTTTACGGAAATCGTTTTTCCGATACAGACCCTCATCGTGTTACTGATTTTGTAAAGGTTGCAGAGTCATTCGGAATTAAAGGTGTAAGAATTGAAAATAATTCACAGGTAGACGACGTAATAAAGAGTGCTTGTGAAGGCAATGAGCCTATACTTATTGACTGCCGTATTTCACCTGACAGTAATGTTTTGCCGATGATTCCTCCCGGAGGAGCAGCAGCCGATATTATTGAGGAAATGTAAGGAGGAAAAGAAAATGGCTGAAGAAAAACTTGTTTTGTCTGTACTTGTTGACAATGAAAGCGGTGTTCTTCAGAGAGTAGCGAGCCTGTTCTCAAGAAGAAGTTATAATATCAGCTCACTTACCGTGAGCGAAACTGAGGACCCTGCATTTTCAAGAATGACTATTGAAACATATACAGAGCCTGAAAATGTAAGACAGATTAAATGTCAGCTTTTAAAGCTTGAAATAGTAAAAAAGGTTTCCGAGCTGAAGCCTGAAAATTCAGTTTCCTCTGAGCTTTTGCTTATTAAGGTGCACGCACAGGGAATTGAGCAGAAGAATGCTCTGCTCTCCTTTAACATTCGCTACGGCGCCCGTGTGCTTGATGTTTCAATGACAACAATTACCCTTGAATTTACAGGCGAGGGAAGTGCCATTGATGAATTTGTTGAGGAAATCGAAAAGAATTTCACAATAGTTGAGCTTGCCCGTACGGGTGTGACCTCTCTTGAAAGAGGAGAAGGCTCCTTTACTGATGATATTTAAGATAAACAAAAGCATATATATTTAATGAAATAAGGTGAAAAATATGGGAATGACAATGACGCAGAAAATTCTTGCTGCTCACGCAGGGCTTGACAGCGTGGTTGCAGGTCAGCTTATCGAGGCAAAGCTTGATATGGTGCTCGGCAATGACGTAACATCTCCTGTTGCTATTAATGAGATGAATAAGTTCGGCAAGACATCTGTTTTTGATAAAACAAGAATTTCTCTTGTAATGGACCACTTTACTCCGAACAAGGATATTCAGTCTGCCGAAAACTGCAAGCAGGTTAGAGAATTTGCAAGGAAAAATGATATTCTCCACTATTACGATGTTGGAAATATGGGAATTGAGCACGCCCTTCTTCCCGAAAAAGGTATTGTTACCTGCGGTGACTGTATTATCGGTGCAGATTCACATACCTGTACATACGGTGCCTTAGGTGCATTTTCAACAGGTGTAGGCTCAACCGATATGGCGGCAGGTATGGTAACAGGTAAGGCTTGGTTTAAGGTACCGTCTGCCATTAAGGTTGTCATCACAGGTAAGAAGGCTCCGTATATCAGCGGTAAGGATGTTGTTCTTCATCTTATCGGTGAAATCGGTGTTGACGGCGCCCTTTATAAGTCACTTGAGTTCACAGGTGACGGCATTAAAGAGCTTTCAATGGACGACCGTCTTTGCATCTCAAATATGGCTATTGAGTGCGGTGCTAAAAACGGAATATTCCCTGTTGACGATGTGACAATCGAGTATGTAACGGGACGTTCACTTCGTGATTATAAGGTTTACGAGGCTGACGCAGACGCTGAATATGACAGCGTTGTTGAAATTGATTTAAGTAAGCTTGAGCCCACTGTTGCATGTCCTCATCTTCCCGAGAATACAAAGACAGCCTCTGAGCTTGAAAAGGAAGATATTAAAATTGACCAGGTAGTTATAGGCTCCTGCACAAACGGACGTATGGAGGATATGAGAAACGCCGCTGAAATTCTTAAAGGTAAAAAGGTTGCAAAGGGTGTACGTTGTATCGTAATTCCTGCAACACAGGCTATTTATCTTCAGTGCGTTAAAGAGGGAATAGTTGAAACCTTTATTGAAGCAGGTGCTATTGTTTCAACACCAACCTGCGGTCCCTGTCTTGGCGGTCATATGGGTATTCTTGCCTCAGGTGAAAAGGCGGTTTCAACCTCTAACCGTAACTTTGTGGGTAGAATGGGACATACAAAATCTGAAATTTATCTTGCGTCTCCTGCAGTTGCGGCGGCTTCCGCTGTTAAGGGCTGTGTTGCAGACCCGAGAAATATATAAGGAGGCAGTGAAATGAAGGCTAAAGGTTTAGTACATAAATTCGGAGATAACGTTGATACCGACGTTATTATCCCTGCACGTTACCTCAATAAAAGTGACGAGGCTTGGCTTGCTTCTCACTGTATGGAGGATATTGACGCTGATTTCGTAAATAAGGTTAAGCCCGGCGACATTATGGTTGCAGAGGCTAATTTCGGTTGCGGCTCTTCACGTGAGCACGCTCCGATAGCTATTAAGGCTTCGGGTATTTCCTGCGTTATTGCTTCAACCTTTGCACGTATTTTTTACAGAAATGCCATCAATATCGGTTTGCCTATTCTTGAATGTGACGAGGCGGCAAAGGATATTAAAGAGGGCGATGAGGTTGAGGTGGATTTCGACAGCGGTGTAATCACTAACGTCACCACAGGTAAAACCTATAAGGCTCAGCCGTTTCCTGAATTTATTCAGAATATAATCAAAAACGGCGGACTTATGAAGTCTTTAGAAAAATAATTTCAGCAAAGGTACTTAAAAATGCAATTACTACTTGATGAAAAAACATTGAGATGTGTGTGGGGCTCAACAGGTGAATTTTGGTTTTCAAGAACGGACTATACTGTTCATTCTTCTTCGGATTTTAATGAGGAGGACAGTGCAAACCTTGTTGAAAACGGATTTATTCCTTTCCTGACAATCAGCAATGAGGAAATTATAAGAGCTTATATTAAATTTCTTGACAATAAAAAGGTGTCGGCTGTTTTTGATAAGCTTCCTGCACAGGAGATTACTGATACTTTTTGGAAGTATTATAACGCTTATTCGGACATTTCCGAGGGCTTCGGAGATTTTGAGAAAAAATACGTTCTTGAAAAGGTAATCTCTTGGTGTGATGAAAACAATATTGAATATAGGGCAGAATAAAAAAACAGACGCTTCGTTTTGAAGCGTCTGTTTTTTATTCAAATTAGGGTTTGTCAAACCAAATTGAGCCTCCCCTGTGTAAGGGGAGGTGGGT
>JBJFHZ010000049.1:0-2622 GCA_051894075.1 Eubacterium sp. | reverse complement strand
ATCACCCACTTACATTCTATATTTCATAGTCTGCTCATGGAATGTTGCTATATGCACCTAAGCTAAATTTTATAATTCATATAAAGCGAGAAAGAGAAAGCCGGACACGACGACCCCTCTCTGCATCCGGCGTCTGTCCTTATTGCCTGTTTCTACGCATTTAGGCTCTTGCTACGGTGGCAACGGGATAAACAATACCGCCGCCCCAGCGACCACGCCGAAAAAGCCCTGAAATTTCAAGCGTTTTTAGGCCCTAAATGCGTAGGTTGGATGCTTTGTTGCGATATGCTCCACGGTTACGGTGTATTGTTCATATTCTGTTTTCGGGAATCTTTATGGAATCTCCAAAATTACCTGGTATGCTATCCGTAAAATCAAAGAAAGGACTTGATTATATGGATATGATTTTGAAAACGACTGACCTCTGCAAAAAATTCAAAGGGCAGATGGCGGTAAACAATGTGTCGCTGAACATCCGGCGCAATTCGGTTTATGGCCTGCTGGGGCCGAACGGAGCTGGCAAATCCACGATCTTGAAAATGCTCACCGGCATTCTGCGCCCCACATCGGGAGAGATTGAGTTTGATGGCCACGCATGGAGCCGCAACGACTTGCAGGCTATCGGCGCATTGATTGAAACGCCGCCCTTATATGAAAATCTCAACGCATACGAGAATTTAAAAGTGCGATCCCTTGCACTCGGACTTCCAGATTCCCGTATTGATGAGGTTTTGCACATCGTTGATCTTACAGACACGGAGAAAAAGAAAGCAGGGCATTTTTCTTTGGGAATGAAGCAAAGGCTCGGCATTGCCCTTGCGTTGCTGGCATCTCCCAAATTGCTGATTTTGGACGAACCGACAAACGGATTAGACCCCATCGGTATTCAAGAACTGCGGGAACTTATCTGCTCTTTTCCGGCACATGGGATAACGGTGATTTTGTCCAGCCACATCCTATCCGAAGTAGAACAGATTGCGGATCACATCGGCATTATTTCCGGCGGAAAATTGGGGTATGAAAGCAAAATCGACAAGGAAACAGATTTAGAAGAAATTTTTATGCGCGTTGTGGCAACTAATAGTGAAAGGGGGAAAAACTAATGTTTCATCTTATCCGCTCCGAACTATTAAAGATGCGTCATACATTTGCATTAAAACTATTCATCGCCGCCCCTGTTGTCACTTTGGGGTTAGGATATTTTTTGAGTGGCAAATTTGTTCAGCTTACCGCCTATAATTGGTGGTACACTTTAATCTTACCGATTACGATTGCTATTTGGTGCGCCAGCGTTATTAGCTGTGAGAAACGCACACAGTACCAGAATATTTTTTGTCTGCCCATTTCCATGAAAAAAGTCTGGCTCAGCAAGCTGCTGGCTGTTACTGTGCTGCTTTTCCTAACCAGCCTTATCATGTGGGGCGGCTGTACGGTCTTTGGTATTTTTACCGTAATGAACATTGATCCGCTTAACGGATTGACCGGGTGTATGCTATTGTTCTTTGCCTATATCTGGCAGCTCCCACTCATTATGTGGCTCACAAAAAAAGCAAATTATCTGGTTGGCGTCCTGCTCTCGTTTGGTTGCAATGTTGTTTTATCCATGATCGGGGCTGAAAGCAATTTGTTTTATATCAACCCTTTTGCCATTCCAGCACGCATTGTATGTCCCTTTTTCAAAATGCACCCCAATGGACTTCCCGTTGAAAATGGTTCTTTCCTGCTGAATACAAGGCCGATCATTCCCGCTGTTGGGATTAGCTTAGTTTTAGCGATACTATGTTTCTTGCTTACCGCATGGCTTTTCGATAAAGGAGAAAGAGAACATGAATGAGTTATCCAATTATGTTAAAAGCGACTTTTACAAGCTTCGTAATTCTCCGTTTTTTTGGGTGCATACTCTATTCCCCATTTTCGGGACAGCACTTGTGACGCTATATGCGGCATTTGCGGCTGTGAGTGATATAAACAAGATTGCGGTATTCTTTCAGATCTTCGCAATCGCATATCCTTTTGTTATCAGTATTGTTTGTGAAATTACCGCAGGACAGGAAATCCGGGCTGGGCATTGTCAAAATATTTTAACCTTACGTTCCAGAACGAAAGCTATCCTATCAAAATTCCTTCTGCTTATTGTTGCAGGATTGTTCGCAATATTGTTCAGTATGGTTCTATTCATTGCACTACTTCCATTGACAGGAACAAAACTGGTTTTGCCGACATTTTCCCTTATATTACTGGCTCTGATCTTGTGGAGCAGTAATATGTTGTACAATTATCGGCATACCGTTTGGAATGCAATGCTTTAAGATTGCGAAACTCGCCCTTATGCCTTTTGGGGCAACTGTACTTAAGACCTAATAGAAAAGAGGGATTGACATGGCAAACATATTAGTTGTTGATGATGAAAATGCAATGCTGCAACTGATAAAGCGTATTCTTGAAAAAGACGCCCATACTGTAACGCTTCAAGCAAATGCAAAAGCCGTTCTTAATCTGGATTTCAGACGATACGATCTGATTTTGCTGGATATTATGATGCCTGATGTGGACGGTTTTGAATTATGCTGCATACGGCGGCAGCCAGCGGCAACTGGTGCGGAGCTGAACGGCAGCGGTGCG
>JBJFHZ010000048.1:0-54059 GCA_051894075.1 Eubacterium sp. | reverse complement strand
ATTTATCCCTAATATCATTTAAAATCTTATCATTTGTAACAGTTTTTGAAAAGGGAACAACAAGGTCAAAAATCAGATTTGTATGCGTTTGACCGTCAACAAGCCTAAAATCGTGAAATTTATAATTAGGGTTATAATCGGTAAGTATTTTATCCGTAAGCTCTTTATATTTATTTACCTTTTCGTTATTAATTTCAACAGGGTCCATATGTATACAGATAACAATTTTCAGCCTTTCGCTGATCTCCTTTTCAATGTTATCTATGATATCGTGAATGACAACTATGTCCGAATCTGCAGGAACTTCGGCGTGGGCAGATGCAATAATTCTTCCCGGACCATAGTCGTGTACGATTAAATCATGAACTCCTATAATATGTTCGTCGCTGAGCATAATGCTTTCAATATCCTTCACTAGCTCCTCTGACGGTGCCTGACCGAGCAGGGGACCGATAATATCCTTGATAATATCAATTCCTGCAAGTAAAATTAAAACCGCAACAACAAGACCGATTATTCCGTCAGCCCTGTTGAATTTTGTAAATGATGAAATAATCAAAGCAATTATAGTTGCACCTGTTGCAAGGCAGTCATTTAGGCTGTCCTGCTTAACAGCCTTCATATTGATGTTTCCTGTAGCCTTGTAAAGATTGTTGTTAAAATATGCCATCCAAAGCTTGACACCGATAGCTGCAATAAGAATAATTAAATTCCAAATTCCGAATTCAACAGCCTCGGGATGAATGATTTTTTCAATAGAGCTTTTTCCAAGCTCAAAGCCCATAAGGATAATAAAGAACGAAACTATTAAAGCCGATATGTATTCAATTCTGCCGTGACCGAAGGGATGCTCCTTATCAACAGGCTTCGCAGAAAGCTTTGAGCCTGCAATGGTAACAATGTTCGAGCCTGCGTCGGAAAGGTTGTTTACTGCGTCAGCAGTGATTGAAACGGAGTTGGTAACAGAGCCTACGAAGAATTTGAAAATGCATAGTATGACATTGCAGATTATTCCGACAATACCGCTTGTTATTCCCAATTCCTCTCTGGCTTTAATGTTGTCCCAGCCCTTTTTACTTATAAGCTGTTCAATTTTTTTCTTTGTCATATTGATACCTCGCAAAAGGAAGATATTTCCGTGAAAATACATTATACTACATTTTATTCCTGTTTACAATATAATTTACTCTTTAAAGTTTAACTTCATTATGCTATAATAACAATGGTGATGAAATGAAGAAACTTTTGATTATTATGGGTTCGCCCCGTGAAAACGGCGTTTGTCAGGAGCTTATAAATCAGGTGAGAACCTATTTTCTTGACTGTGAAATAAAGCTTTATGATACGTATAAAATGGCACCTGCACCCTGTACCGACTGTAAATATTGCGAATATCACGACGGCTGTTCAAATAAGGATTTGGACGTGTTTTTTGAGGATTTTGAGGACGCTGATTATATAGCGTTTTTCACTCCTGTTTATAATAATTTTTTCCCTGCACCGCTTAAGGCAGTTATTGACCGATTTCAGAGATATTACAGCGCCCGATTTAAAAGAGGTGCAAAGCCTCCTATCAAAAGGCCTAAGCGTGTCGGTGCAGTTATTGCCAGCGGTTCAAATGCAAGGCAGTGTGCCGATTATATGGTTGGAACTCTGCGTCAGGCTTTTACAGTCCTTAACGGAGAGTTTTGCGCAAGATACTATATTCCCAATACCGATACGGGAAAATATACCTTCAATATGGTGGAGCTCCAAAAATTTGTCCACCAGTTAAGAGGTAATGAATAATGCTATACGATACCCGAAATTCTGTTAAAGAGTTTCGGGTATTTTATATTATTCATTTATATAATTTATATATTATTTATTGATTATTAATAACTTATATGTTATAATTGTACGACTGTAGAATGGAGAATTGTGTATGATTATTCTGGGAATTGACCCCGGATATGCCATTGTAGGCTGGGGAGTTTTGGAATATAAGGCTAATAAATTCAGAGTTTTAGGCTACGGTGCCATTACCACCGAGGCTCATACACCTTTTCCTTTAAGACTTCAGACCATTTATAACGATATGTGCTATATTTTTGAAAAGTATAAGCCTGAGGTTATGAGTATGGAAAAGCTGTTCTACAATAATAATGCTAAAACCGTTATCGACGTTGCACAGGCGAGGGGAGTCATAACCCTTTCGGCACAGAATTACGGTGTTGATATTTTTGAATATACACCACTTCAGGTCAAGCAGGCGGTTGTGGGCTACGGCAGAGCGGAGAAAAAGCAGGTTCAGGAAATGACAAGGGTTATGCTCGGACTTGCTAAAATACCAAAGCCCGATGATACTGCTGATGCCTTGGCTATGGCAATCTGTCACGGTCATTGCAGCGGTTCTATTATGGGCGGATTAAAAGGCGTATAGGGTGATAGGCTATGATATATAATTTAAGAGGAACATTAACGGTTGCTGATGTGAATTACATCGTTGTGGAGTGCTCGGGCGTGGGCTTCAAGTGCTTTACAACGCTTAACACTGTCAAGGATTTGGGACGTGTGGGTGATGAGGTGAATGTATTTACACACCTTGCAGTAAGAGAGGACGCAATGGATTTGTACGGCTTTGCAACTGTTGCAGAGCTTGATGCCTTTAAGCTTCTTATCACCGTTTCGGGTGTAGGTCCTAAAGCGGCGGCGGCTGTGCTATCGGAGCTTTCTCCCGATAAGCTTGCTTTGTGTATAGCCTCAGGCGATGCAAAGGCGATTACAAGGGCTCAGGGAGTAGGCAAAAAAACCGCCGAAAGAATTGTCCTTGAGCTTAAGGATAAAATGGGTGCCATTGCTTCCGAAAGCGTTTCACAATCTGTGATGAACGCTTCATCGGCTGTAGCTGATAATGAAACTGCTGAGGCTGTGGCGGCGCTTGTGGCTCTCGGATATTCACAGTCGGATGCGTCAATGGTTGTGGGTGCAATGGATAAGTCGTTGTCGGTTGATGAAATGATAAGACAGGGACTTAAACAGCTTGCTAAAAATCTTTAGGAGGTAGACTATGCAGGAAACTGAAATGGATTTTGAAAACAGAATAGTTACCTCTGATTTTACACCCGAGGATAACGATATAGAAAATTCTTTAAGACCGAAGGTGCTTGACGATTATATAGGTCAGGAAAAGGTTAAGGAAAATCTTTCCGTTTACATCAAGGCGGCAAAAGGCAGGGGAGAAGCCCTTGACCACGTGCTCCTTTACGGACCTCCCGGTCTCGGAAAAACCACGCTTGCAGGAATTATTGCAAATGAAATGGGCGTTAATATCCGTATCACAAGCGGTCCTGCGATAGAAAAGCAGGGCGACCTTGCGGCACTTCTTACTAATTTGCAGGAGGGCGACGTTCTCTTTATTGATGAAATTCACCGTCTTAACAGGCAGGTTGAAGAGGTACTGTATCCTGCAATGGAGGACGGTGCTCTTGATATCATTATCGGCAAGGGACCGTCTGCAAGGTCAATAAGGCTTGACCTACCGCATTTCACGCTTATCGGTGCAACAACAAGGGCAGGACAGCTTTCAGCACCCCTTAGAGATAGGTTCGGTGTGATTTTCAGACTTGAAATGTATACTCCGGCACAGCTTGCGTCAATAGTAAAAAGAAGTGCGGGAATACTTGAAATCCCTGTTGACGAGGACGGTGCAATGGAAATTGCTTCCCGTTCAAGAGGAACTCCCCGTATTGCCAACAGATTGCTTAAAAGAAGCCGTGACTTCGCTCAGGTCAGGTATGACGGTGTAATCAGCAGAGAGGCGGCAGTCGATGCTCTTTCAAGAATGGAAATTGACGAGCTTGGACTTGATAATATCGACAGAGTTCTTCTGAAAACTATGATAAAGAACTATAACGGCGGTCCCGTTGGACTTGAAACCATTGCCGCCGCAATCGGCGAGGAAGCCGTTACAATAGAAGATGTTTACGAGCCGTATCTTATGCAGATAGGCTTTTTGTCCAGAACTCCACGAGGCAGATGCGCAACAGCTCTTGCGTATAAGCACTTGGGAATTGAACAGGACGGACAGCAGTCGCTTTTGTAATTTAAGCTTAATGCTTTTATAATTTAATACTGAAAGGTTTGTTTTTATGGGCAGATTGTTCGGAACAGACGGTGTAAGAGGAGTAGCAAACGAAGAGTTAACATCTGAGCTTGCATTAAAAATAGGCAGAGCCGCCGCAATGGTGCTGTTAAAGGAAAGCAAGTCGGCAAAGCCTACAGTTCTTATAGGACGTGATACACGAGCCTCGGGAGATATGCTTGAGGCGGCGCTTACGGCAGGTCTCTGCTCTGTGGGGTGCAATGTGCTTTCGGTGGGAATTGTTCCTACCCCTGCTGTGGCTTTTCTTGTTGAAAAGTACGGCTGTGAGGCAGGTATAATGATTTCGGCATCTCATAACCCCTGTGAATATAACGGCATAAAAATTTTTCAGGGTACAGGCTATAAGCTTGATGACGCTATTGAAAATGAAATTGAGGACATTGTGCTGAACAACAGCGAGGAAATTCCTGTTGTGACAGGCGGAAGCGTTGGCAACAGAATATTCTGCAAAACTGCCGTAAAGGATTATGTTAATCATATAGTTTCAACTGCAAACGTCAGATTTGACGGTATTTCAATTGCAATTGACTGTGCAAACGGCAGTGCCTCCGTATGTGCTAAAGAGATATTTACTTCTTTGGGTGCAAAATGCCTGATGCTTTCGGATACGCCTGACGGCACTAATATTAACGATAACTGCGGTTCAACTCATCCAAACGAGCTTATGGAATTTGTAAAAAGCTCTGCCTCTGTCGATTTGGGAATCGCCTTTGACGGCGACGCAGACAGAGTTATTGCTGTTGACGAAAACGGCAATATTGTTGACGGCGACAAGATTATTGCGATTTGCTCAAAGAGAATGAAGGAGGAGGGAACCCTTGCTAAAAATACTGTTGTTGTAACGGTAATGAGCAATATAGGCTTCTTCAAATTCTGCGACGAAAATGATATCAAATGTGTAAAAACTGCCGTAGGTGACAGATACGTTCTTGAAAGAATGTTAAAGGACGGCTGTAATATCGGCGGAGAGCAAAGCGGTCACGTAATTTTCCACGATTTTGCCGCCACGGGTGACGGTGAGCTTACTGCCGTTGAGCTTATTGAAACAGTAGTAAAAGCAAATAAAACTCTTTCTCAGCTTGCCGAGGTTATGACGGTTTATCCGCAGGTGCTGATAAATGTTAATGTTACTAACGAGGGCAAGCAGAAATATAATAACGACGAATATATTATTTCAGCTGTACAGCAGGCTGAAATGGAGCTTCACGGCGACGGCAGAGTCCTTGTCCGTGTCAGCGGTACGGAGCCTTTAATCAGAGTTATGCTTGAGGGCAGTGATTTAGAGCAGATTACCGCTTTAGGCAATGGAATTGCAGACGTTGTCCGTGAAAGATTATCATAAGGAAGATTAAAAATTAAGGATTATTCAGTATGAGGTATTCAAAGGACTGGAAGGATTACGAGCTTATCGACTGTACAAACGGCGAAAAGCTTGAACGCTGGACACGGGAAATTCTTATACGTCCCGACCCGCAGGTTATTTGGAAAAGTGAAAAGACCTGTAAGCAGTGGTATATGCCTGACGCAAGATATGTCCGTTCAAAGACGGGCGGTGGAAAGTGGCAGGTGTTTAACCGTATTCCTGCGCAGTGGCAGGTTAGGTATAAGGATTTGATGTTTAATATAAAGACTATGGGCTTTAAGCACACAGGGCTTTTTCCTGAGCAGGCGGTTAACTGGGATTTCACACGTGAAGTAATCAGAAATTCAGGCCGTGACGACGTTAAGGTGCTTAACCTTTTTGCCTATACCGGAGCCGCAACCGTTGCCTGTCTTAAGGAGGGCGCAAGCGTCGTTCACGTAGATGCATCAAAGGGTATGGTGCAGTGGGCAAAGGAAAATGCGGTGGCATCAGGTGTTTCAGACTGCGACGTCAGATGGATTGTTGACGACTGCTTTAAATTTGTTCAGCGTGAAATTAGGCGAGGCAATAAGTACGACATTGTAATACTTGACCCTCCAAGCTACGGCAGAGGGCCTAAGGGTGAGATTTGGCATCTTGAGGACAGTATTTATGATTTTGTTAAGCTTGTTTCACAGGTGCTTTCCGATGAGCCTCTAATGGTACTTCTTAATTCTTATACAACAGGGCTTTCAGCATCTGTTATGAAATATATTCTTGATGATATAATTACAAGTGAAAAGGGCGGAAGAGTCGAGGCTGACGAAATAGGACTTCCTCTTTCATCAAAGGACAGGGTTTTGCCCTGCGGTTCTTCTGCAATATGGATGTTAAAATAATGAATTTAATTGAATTTCAAAATGTTGATTTTTCCTATGAAATAGATGAGGACGACGATACAAAAACACTTGTTCCCGTGCTTGAAAATCTGAATTTGTCAATAGAAAAAGGCTCCTTTGTTGCCATTCTCGGTCATAACGGCTCGGGTAAGTCGACTATAGCAAAGCTTACAAACGGAATTCTTTTTCCGCAAAAGGGCAGAGTGCTTGTTGACGGTCAGGAAACCAAAGAGGACGATTCTATTTTTGAGATAAGAAAAAAGGTGGGTATGGTTTTTCAAAATCCCGATAATCAGATTGTTTCCTCAATTGTTGAGGAGGATGTAGCTTTCGGTGTTGAAAATCTCGGAGTGCCGTCGGAGGAATGTCGCAGACGTGTTGACGAGGCGCTTAAAACCGTAGGTATGTATGAGTATCGCACCAAATCACCAAGCAAGCTTTCAGGCGGTCAGAAGCAGAGAGTTGCCGTTGCGGGAATTATCGCAATGAGACCCGAGTGTATAGTTCTTGACGAGCCTACTGCAATGCTTGACCCAAGCGGCAGGCGTGAGGTTATTGAAACCGTTAAAAAGCTTAATCGTGAAGAGGGTATAACAATAGTTCTCATTACTCATTATATGGATGAGGCTGTTCAGGCAGACAGGGTTATAGTTGTTGATGACGGAAAAATAAGGCTTGATGACACTCCGGAAAATGTGTTTTCTCAGGTGGATAAGGTTAAGTCATTCGGTCTTGATGTACCGCAGTCAACAGAGCTGATTTACCGTCTCGGACTTGAAAGCGGTAAAACTATTCTTAACGCAGAGGACTGCGCAGAATTTTTAAAATCACTTATTATTCAATCGGAGGAAAAGCGTTAAATGGCATATCTTGTCTGTGACAATTTAAAATATCTTTACAGCGTTGGAACTCCCTTTGAAACGGCGGCGCTTGACGGCGTCAGCTTTGAGGCAGAGCAGGGAGATTTGATAGGAATTATCGGTCATACCGGCTCGGGAAAATCAACCTTAATCCAGCACCTTAACGGACTTTTGGAGCCTCACGACGGCAAGGTTTTTCTTGAGGGCAACGATATTTGGACAAAGGAAAACAGAAAGCAAATAAGGCAGGTTCGCTTTGCCGTTGGTCTTTGCTTTCAGTATCCCGAATATCAGATATTTGAGGAAAGCGTTTATAAAGAAATTGCCTTCGGACCCAAGCAGATGGGGCTTGCCGATGACGAAATTGACCGCCGTATAAAGCGCAGTATGGAATTTGTAGGTCTTGATTTTTCTATTGCCGAAAAGTCACCCTTTGACCTTTCGGGAGGTCAGAAAAGAAGAGTTGCAATTGCTTCAATTATAGCAATGGAGCCCAAGGTGCTTATTCTTGACGAGCCTTGTGCAGGCCTTGACCCCAAAGGCAGAGACGTAATCCTTAATCTTATAAAGGATTACCAGAGCAGAATGGGTAATACAGTTATCCTTGTTTCTCATTCAATGGAGGATGTGGCAAAGCTCTGCAGCCGTGTTGTTGTGATGAATAAGGGTAAGGTTGCAATGCAGGGCAGCGTGGATTCTGTTTATTCAAGAGGTGAAGAGCTTAAGAAAATGGGACTTAACGTTCCCGAAATCACCGATATTTTCTTAAAGCTTAAATCCTATGGCATAAAATGTAAGACTAATATTTATACAGTTGAACAGGGTGTTGCTGAAATTAAAAGACTCCTTTCGGGAGGTGCTGAAAAATGATTAGCGATATTACAATAGGTCAGTATTTCCCGGGAAATTCGGTTATTCATAAAATGGATTCCCGAATGAAAATAGTTTTGACAATCGCTTTAATTGTCTCAATATTTTTATGTAAGAGTGTTTTTTCCCTTTTAGCCGTAATTCTTGCAAGTATTATTCTTGTGCTTATTTCAAAAATACCTATGAAAACAGTGCTTAAAAGCATAAAGCCCCTTGCAATAATCATAGTTATAACGTCAATACTTAATCTTTTTTACGGTGACGGAGAGCCCCTTGTTCAGTTAGGCAGGCTTAAAATTACTCAAGACGGAATTATGACAGCAGTTTTTATGGCTGTCAGAATTATAGTTCTTGTTGTCATAAGCTCGCTTTTGACTTATACAACCTCTCCCACGGAGCTGACCGACGGGCTTGAACGAATAATGAAACCGTTAAAGCTTCTGAAAATAGATGTTCATTCCATTTCAATGACAATGACCATTGCATTAAGATTTATACCAACTCTTATTGAGGAGATTGAAAAAATAATGTCTGCTCAAAAATCAAGAGGAGCAGATATGGAATCCGGTGGCCTTATCCATAGAGCAAAGGCACTGATTCCTGTATTGATACCGCTTTTTGTATCAGCCTTCAGACGTGCAAACGAGCTTGCCTATGCTATGGAGTGCAGATGCTACAGAGGCGGAGACGGCAGAACAAAAATGAAGGTTATGAAGCTTACTGCAAGAGATTATATTTCACTTGCAGTAGTGGCTGCCTTCATAGCGCTTATCATAGTGCTTAACCATTTCTTTAAAAATGTTATATGAGAAAATTAGTTATAACAATTCAATATGACGGCTCAAGCTATCACGGCTGGCAGGTGCAGTCAAATGCATTGACTGTTCAGGAGGTTTTTCAAAATGCCGTTGAAAAGGTGTTCGGCGAAAGACTTGATGTAAAGGGCTGCAGCAGGACTGACGCAGGAGTTCATGCAAATATGTACTTGCTGACTGTTGACACCGATATGAATATCACTAATGACGGTGTTATATTTGCCTTGAATTCGCATTTGCCGAAGGATATTGCAGTTGTTGACTGTAAAGAGGGAAACTCTGATTTTCACCCCAGATATTCCTGTAAATCAAAGGAATATGTGTATAAGCTCTATAACGGTAAAATCAGAAATCCTTTTTTAGCAGACTATGCTTTTTACTACAGATATCCTATTGATGCGGACTATCTTAACGAGCAGGCACAGGCTTTTGTGGGAACCTACGATTATTCGGGCTTTTGCTCTGCAAAAAGTGATGTTGAGGATACTGTAAGAACAGTTAAAAGCTTTTCCGTGACAAGACAGGGAGATATGGTTTATTTTCGTGTTGAAGCAGACGGATTTCTTTACAATATGGTAAGAATTATGGTGGGAACGCTTTTGTTTGTTTCCGAGGGTAAAATTAAAAAAGATGAACTAAAAGACGTAATTTTGTCAAAGGACAGAAAAAGAGCAGGAAAGACAGCTCCTCCTCAAGGGCTGTATCTCAATAAGGTTGTTTATTAGGAGGTGACATTTATGGCGGGAAATCAAAGAGAAATGCAGAAAAAAGAAAAAAGAGCACAAAAGGACAGAAGAAATAAAATTATCGTTTGGATAGTAATAATTTTGATTATTATTGCTCTTGCCGTAATGAAAATCTGCGAAATTAATATTAATTCAGTAAAAGAGCGCTTTACCGACGCTGACGGGAATTTTACAATTACTCAGGGAGTAACGGAGGACAATTTTCCTTATAATATTGATTCGTCACGAAATGTCACATTAAAAGAGGTTAATAAAAAAATCGGCGTTCTTACTCCCACAAGCTTCACTGTCATTGACAGCAAGGACGCTGACGTAAAGTATGCCTTTGACCACGGCTATTCAAATCCTATTATGAAAAGCTCAGGCATTTACACCTTGATTTTTGATCAGGGCGACAAATCCTTTAGGCTTGATACAACCAGTGATAATGTTTATGAAAACGAGGCAAAGACAAATATTTTCTGTGCCGATGTTGCAAAAAACGGCTCGGTTGTTTACGCTGCCGCATCAAAGGAAAAAAAGTGTGACATCTATGTTTATAATAAGTCATTAAAGGAACAGCTGTCATACAGCATATCTGACGGATATGTTATTGATATAGCAATAAATGACAGAGGTAATAAGATTTCCTTTGTTACCGTGAACAGTAAAAATGCACAGCTTCAATCTACGCTTTACACAATGAGCGTTGGTGAAAACGAGGTTAAAGAGAAGTTTGAATTACCTTCGGGGAACGTAGTCGACATAAAGTATTCTTCAAATAACATATATGTAATAGGCGACAGCTTCCTGTCTGTAATATCAAATCAGAAAAAGGCTCAGACAGTTTATAAGCAGGGCTCAATCAGTACAGTTGCATATACCTTTACTCCCTCAAACGAGCTTGTGCTTGTTTATAACAGCTATACAAATTCTACAGATAATGTAATAGCAAGAGTTAAATCAAACGGTAAAATCAGAAAAGAGGGTAAAATCAGCGGAAATGTAAAGTCTGTTTCGGCGTCATCAAGTATAGTCAGCGTTCTTACTGGCAACGAGATAACTTCATTTAAGCTGAGTAATCTTGAAAAAACAGGCAGCACGGCAGTAGACGATTCAGTTAAATCAATCTGCCGTATGGGTACGGAGGTCTTTGTGCACAGACAGTCGTTAATTGACAGAAGCGAGGCTGAGGAAGATTAACTATATTGATTTATTTCTGATTATCATAACAGCTTTATGCGTTTATCTGGGCTTTAGGAGAGGAATTTTAATTTCTCTTTTGGGAATGCTTAGAGTTGCCATAGGCGTACCGCTTTCACTGTATGTGGGCGAAGCGTATAATAAGCCGATTTATGATAACTATATTAGGCAGTATGCTCTTGAGCAGGTGGGTAAAAAGTTTTCCGATTCTCAGGAGATAACTGCTTTTACAACTAAGCTAAGGGAAAGTATAAATACCTTTTCATTTCTTTTAGAGGATAAAACCGACCTTGATGTAATTAATAATTTAACTGCCGATAAAGCGGCAATATATATAACCGATAATATAATTGAGCCTGTTGCCGTAGAAATTGTAAAATTAGTTTTAATATTATTGACTTTTTTGCTTTTTTATGTAATAACAGGTATAATAGTCTCTGTTGCGAAGAAAATCAGAGAGAAGAAAAAATTACCCCTTCACAATACAAACAGCATTTTGGGCGGTTTGTTCGGATTATTAAAGGCGTTGATAATTGTTCTTGTTATAGGAGCGGCGGCAGATTTGATTATCAGCCTTAACGGAAACGATAATGAATTTCTGCGTCAGCTTGAAGGCAGTACAATTTTAAAATATATAAATGAATACAACCCTATTTTAACTCTTAAAAATTGATTAGGAGGTACTATTATGAGTAAGTTTAAAGAGAATGTAAAGGATTTGTTTGAAAACTGGAATACCATTCCCAACTGGATGTGCTTTGTAAGAATAGCGCTTATTCCTGTTTTTACCGTTTTGTTTATTAAAGAGCAGTACATAGCCGCCTTTATTACAATGATAGTTGCGGCGCTTACAGATGTGTTTGACGGCAAAATCGCAAGAAAATTTAATATGGTGTCAAATCTCGGCAAAATACTTGACCCCATTGCTGATAAGCTTTCACAGATAGCTATTGTTATAATTCTTCTTGTGAAATTTTGGGACGGTCCGCTGAAGTACATACTTTTTCTTTTCATAGTAAAAGAGCTTCTTATGGTAATAGGCGGAGCAATTTTGATGTCAAAGGGAATGAGACCTGTTGCCGCTGAGGTTTGGGGCAAGCTTGCCACAGTAGTTTTTTATGTCTTTATGATTACTATTATTGCAATCGGACCGGGCGGTGCGTTGCTTTCTATAGAATTTTTCAAATCTTGGGAGCTTAACAGTACTGTCATTACAATTATGGTAGTGATTTCAGCTGTTCTTGCTTTTGTATCCCTTTTCGGATATGCACCGGGATTTATCCGTCAGCTTAAGGAAAATAAGGCAAAGGAAAACGGTTCAGAGAAATAAGCTGACATAGCATTTAGGGTAACGGTAATAATCCTAACCACGGTTTATCGTGGCAGATTTGCCCTTACTCTTCGTTAAAATACTCGGCATACGGCAAGTATGCCTGTGTTTTGTGCCTTGATTAAGACCAAATCTGCACACGATAAACTGCAAAGCATCAAAAATGCTTGGAGTAAAGATGAGATTTGGTGTCTTGAGATGGCAGCCTTGCTGACGCAAGGCAACAGCGAAAGCGACAAATATCGCTTTAATACTGCATTTTTAACGGGTTCGGATTATTACCGTTACCCTATGAGGTGATTTAATGAAACAACAGATGTGTTCACGCTGCGGTGAAAGACCTGCAGTTGTGTTTATACAGAAAATGGAGGGCGACAAGGTTACTCCCGAGGGACTTTGTATTAAGTGCGCAAGAGAGCTTAATATCGGCTCCATTAATCAAATGATAGATAAAATGGGCATTTCCGATGAAGAGCTTGAAATGGCATCGGAGCAGATGGCTGATTTTATGGAAAATATGGGCGATTTTAATTTTGACAGTCTGGGTGAGATGTTTAATCCCGATAATATGGACGGTGCTCAGACAATGCCTTTTTCAAATCTTTTCGGCGGAAATTCTCTTGCTCCTCAGGAGAATGACGGAAATGACGGCACTCAGACCGGTCAGAGCAAACGCTCAAAGCGTGCTAAAAAGAATTCTCAGGACGACACAAGAAAATTCCTTAATATCTATTGCAATAACCTTACCCAGCGTGCTAAGGATGGCAAAATTGATAATATCATCGGCAGAGACAAGGAAATTGCAAGAGCAGTTCAAATACTTTGCAGAAGAACTAAAAATAATCCTTGTCTTATCGGTGAGCCCGGTGTAGGTAAAACAGCTATCGCCGAGGGCCTTGCAATAAAAATTGCCAAGGGCGAGGTTCCTGCAAGACTTGCCGATAAGGAAATATATCTTCTCGATTTGACAGCCCTTGTGGCAGGAACACAGTTCAGAGGTCAGTTTGAGGGAAGAATAAAAGGACTTGTTGATGAGGTCAAGCACGAGGGGAATATTATCCTCTTTATTGACGAGGTCCATAATCTTGTGGGCACAGGTGATTCCGAGGGCACAATGAATGCCGCTAATATCTTAAAGCCTGCTCTTTCAAGAGGGGAAATTCAGGTTATCGGTGCAACTACCTTTAATGAATATAGAAAATATATTGAAAAGGACGCCGCTTTAGAGAGAAGATTTCAGCCCATTAAGATTGAGGAGCCTTCAATTGACGACGCATACAAAATGCTCCTTGGAATTAAGGGCTATTACGAGGATTATCATAAGGTTAAGATTTCAGATTCTCTTGTTTACAGGGCAGTTACTATGTCCGAAAGATATGTAACCGACAGATATCTTCCCGATAAGGCGATAGATTTGCTTGATGAAAGCTGTACAAGTGCGAATTTGAGAAATCCTGCCATAAGCAAGTATCAGATGTCACTTGAAAGGAAAAAGCTTTTAGAGGAAAATATAGAGCGCCTTTCTGCACCGGAGGAAAATGACACTATTGATTACGAGCTTATAACTAAGCTTAAAAGCGAAATTTTCCAGATAGACAATACACTTGATGAGCTTAAGGAAAAGGCAGAGGATAATCAGGTGCTTGAGTCTGATATAGCTAATGTTATTTCTCTTTGGACAGGAATACCTGCATCTAAAATTGAGCAGAATGATATTAAGAAGCTTGCAGGTCTTGAGGATGAGCTTAAAGCACATATCATCGGGCAGGATGATGCTATCGTTAAGGTAGCAGATGCCGTAAGACGAGGCAGAGTGCAGATTAGTCCTAAGAAAAGACCGCAGTCATTTATTTTTGTAGGCCCTACCGGTGTAGGAAAAACAGAGCTTGTTAAAAGGCTTGCAGATGCACTCTTTGACAGCCCTGATAATCTTATCAGACTTGATATGTCAGAGTTTATGGAAAAATTCAGCGTGTCAAGGATTATCGGTTCTCCTCCGGGATATGTTGGCTATGACGATGCAGGACAGCTTACCGAAAAGGTTAGAAGAAAGCCTTACAGCGTTATTCTTTTTGACGAGATAGAAAAGGCTCATAAGGACGTTTTGAATATCCTTCTCCAGATTCTCGACGAGGGCAGAATAACAGACGCTCAGGGCAGAACAGTTAATTTTGAAAATACAATTATAGTTATGACCTCTAATGCAGGCTCAACCGACTCTGCCTCACTTGGCTTTAATAAGTCCGACAGCGATATTAATAAAGAGGTCACAATGAAAGCACTTGAAAGATTTTTGCGTCCCGAATTTCTCGGCAGGGTAGACGAGATTGTTATTTTCAATCAGCTTACCCATGATAACTTTGAGAAAATTGCAAGGCTTATGCTTGATGAGCTTGTTGACGGCTTAAAGGATAAGGCAATAGAGCTTGTCTATGACGATTCCGTTCCTGTTTTTCTTGCAAAGGAGGCATACGGCTCAAAGAAAAATGCAAGAGGTCTGCGTGACAGCGTAAGACGTCTTGTTGAAGATAAGCTTGCAAACGCTATAGTCTTTAATCAGGATAAGGAAATTAAGAAATTTTCACTTACTGCAAATGAAAAAATTGAAATAAAAATAAATTAATTTTCAAAAAAGACTTGACACTTCGGCGGTCATTAGTTATAATAGTGACCGTTGCAAATGCGGGTGTAGTTCAATGGTAGAATCCCAGCCTTCCAAGCTGGTCGTGTGGGTTCGATTCCCATCACCCGCTCCATTTATGTGCGCTGATAGCTCAGCTGGATAGAGCAACTGCCTTCTAAGCAGTAGGTCGGGGGTTCGAGTCCCTCTCAGCGCGCCAGCGTATATGTAAAGTGAATATGTCGCAGTAACAGCACTTCGGTGCTTTTACATATATGGTGGGATTAGTTCAGTTGGTTAGAGCGCCAGTTTGTGGCACTGGAGGTCATCGGTTCGAATCCGATATCCCACCCCACTTTTTTTATTTATCCCAAAATATTGGGGTGTAGCCAAGCGGTAAGGCAACGGACTTTGACTCCGTCATGCGTGGGTTCGAATCCCGCCTCCCCAGCCAACACCCTGATGCAAAGGGTGTATACGATCCATTAGCTCAGATGGCAGAGCACTTGACTTTTAATCAAGGTGTCCGGGGTTCGACTCCCCGATGGGTCACCAAAAAGACAGATAGACTGAATGTCTATCTGTCTTTTTGCTTATACGGGGAATCGGACCACGAGGCTCCAAATTGCAAAGCAATTTGGAAGAAACAGTCCGGTGGACTGTTTCGTAGCGAGTGACGATCCGCCGAATATTTAAAATCAGTAACAAAGGGCAACTGTTTAAAACAAAAGGCTAAAGTCTATCTGTCTTTTTGCTTATACGGGGAATCGGACCACGAGGCTCCAAATTGCAAAGCAATTTGGGAGAAACAGTCCGGTGGACTGTTTCGTAGCGAGTGACGGTCCGCCGAAAATTTAAAATCAGTACCAAAGGGAAACTGCACGGGGAGTCGGACCAAATCCCTAAAATGTTTGAAGGCAAAAAAAGACTGTGAATGGAGATAAGCACCATTCACAGTCTTTTAATTATATGCTATTACATTTTTGCAATTTCTTCTCTAAATGCCTCTGCGCTGTCAAATTCCTTGTAAACAGATGCGAAGCGAACATATGCAACCTCATCAATTTCCTTAAGCTTTTCCATAATAAGCTCACCGATTCTTGCTGAGGTAACCTCACGGTCAATGGCAGACTGGAGAGTTGCTTCAATCTCACTAATAGCAGTTTCAAGCTCTGATACGGTTACAGACCTTTTTTCACAGGCACGGAGCATTCCCTTAAGAATCTTGTTCCTGTCAAATACCTCACGGCTCTTGTCCTTTTTGATAACGATAATCGGTACATCTTCAATAATCTCGTAAGTAGTAAATCTCTTACTGCATCTAAGACATTCGCGACGACGTCTGATACGTTCATTTTCATCAGTAGGTCTTGAGTCAATAACCTTGCTTTCCTCGTAACCGCAAAACGGACATTTCATATTTTCAACCTCCAATCAGTTGGCACTCCCAACTTCATTTAAAGATTATATCACAACATATAGTAAAATGCAAGTGCTTTTACTTTACAACAATATATTGATAAAATCAAGCCTTTTCAAGACTATGTTCCTTTTTATTGTATATAAACATCCAAATTGCCATTGCACAGATAATTATGTATCCCACAAATGACCACAAGTCAGGTACCTGACCGCCTAAGAAGAAATAACCGCTGATAGCCGTAAAGATAACATTTGAGTAATCATATACAGAAATTTCCCTGCTTGGAGCAAAAGTATAAGCGGCTGTAATTGAAAACTGACCGCCTGCGGCACAAACACCTACAAGGATAAGATATATCCATTGCATTTTTGTCATCGGGTGAAAATTGAAAATAAGATAGGGGCAGGTGACAATACAGCTGAAAAGGGAGAAGAAAAAAACCGTAAATCTTCCGTTTTCCCCCTTGTTACCCATATGTCGTACACAAGTATAGGCGGCACCTGCACAAACACCGCCGATAAAGCCGCATATTGACGGAAACAGCTCAACATTTGACATTGTTGGCTTTATAACAAACATTGCTCCGATAAACGCAATTCCGATTGCCACCGCTTGCTTTGGCTTTACCTTTTCTTTCAAAAATATTGCCGAAAAAATCAGCGTAAAAAATGGACTCATTTTGTTAAGTATAGCCGCATCGGCAGTAGACGCCATTTTAGTTGTGGCATAGAAATTGCCGAAAACTCCCAGCAGTCCTGCACTTGACCTTAACAGGTGATACTTGATACATCCCTTGTGGGGCTTGAAGCTTTCTTTGTTTTTCAAAAGCATAACAACGGCCAAAAACAGCGCAACAAGATTTCTGAAGAAAACCTTTTGCGCCACAGGAACATCGCCTGAAAGGTTAATAAAGCTGCTCATTCCGCTGAAGCAAAGTGCTGACAGCAGAATACACATTATTCCTTTTGTTCTGTTATTGATTTTACTCATAATTCTTTAAGATATGCCTTGCTTTCTTTAAGCTCTTCGGCAACGTCAAGGTTTCCCGAATATATTTCAATAATGTAGTTGCCGTTGTAATCAGCACTGTTTAAAATGCTGAATAATTTTTGAAAATCAAAGCTGCCTTTTCCCGGCGGCAGACAGTCTCCGTTTACTCCGTTATCGCTTATGTGAACGTGAGAAATCTCATTTTTGAATTCCTCTAAAAATCTAAAGGTGTTCTGTCCTGCTCTGACTGTCTGCTTGATGTCAAAGACCATATGATAATCATTGCCAAGAGCATTTCTCATTTTTTTGCAGAAATCAATGCTTTCGCTTTTGAATCTGTTGACATTTTCCTGACAAACGGTAACACCTTCACGTTTTCCGATATCAATAAGCATTTTAAAGCGTTCAAAATATCTTTCGTCGGGAATAGGGATTTTAGGCTTTGCAACGGCACCGTGTATAACAACAATTCCTGCACCGAGCATAGCGGCGGCGTGACAGGTTTTTTCGTAAATTCCAATGAAATCGTTGAATCTTCTTTGATAGTCAGTAAAAATACAGGACGATTCAAGAAAGCTTGAAAAGGGATGAACGGATACAATTTCTGTGCCGCTTTCATCAGCAATGCACTTTAACTCTTTGACAAAGCCGTCCTCAAGCTCGCAGGGGGAATTCATAAAAACCTCTGTTGTCTTAAAGCCTAAATCACAAACTTTTTTTAATGCCTTTTCTGTTTCAAGAGGGTAGAAACAGGCAGTTGATGCACCTATTTCCATTATCCTAAAAGCTTTTCAACGCAGGCAAGACGTACACAGATGCACAGAAGCTCTGCGGCAACGTCAAGCTCAGCCACAGGAGGAAATGACGGAGCGATACGAATATTACTGTCGTGAGGGTCAATGCCGTAGGGATAAGTTGCACCTACAGTTGTAAGTGTAACTCCTGCCTCCTTACAAAGCTCTCCGGTTCTCTTTGCACAGCCCTCCATTACGTCAAGGCTGATGAAGTATCCGCCGTTAGGCTCAACCCAGCTTGCAATGCCTTTTCCCGAAAGCTCCTCGTCAAGATGCTTGAGAACTATGTCAAATTTAGGCTTAAGGATTGTTGCGTGCTTTCTCATATGCTCTCTTACACCGTCAGCATTGCCGAAAAACTGAACGTGGCGGTGCTGATTCATTTTATCATAGCTTATGGTTTGAGCATTAAGACGTTTTTTAATTGCCGCAATGTTGTTGTCACTGGCAATAAGCGCTGAAACACCTGCACCGGGGAATGTGATTTTTGATGTTGAGCAAACCTCGATAACCATATCCTCGTTGTTGTATTTAGGAAGAATGTCAAATATGTTCAAAAGCTTGTCGCCTTTGTCGTTAAGGTCGTGAATAAAATAAGCATTATCCCAAATAATTCTAAAATCATTTGCCGCAGGCTTCAATGCGGCGATTCTTTTAACGGTTTCGTCTGAATAGGTGATGCCCTGTGGATTTGAATATTTAGGAACGCAGAACATACCCTTAACATTTTTATCCTTAACAAGCTCCTCAACAGCGTCCATATCAGGACCTTCATCTGTCATAGGAACATTTATCATTTTAATGCCGAAATGCTCACAAATCGTAAAATGCCTGTCATAACCCGGTACAGGGCAGAGAAATTTAACCTCCTCAAGCTTGCACCAGGGTGTATCACCTGCACCGTGTGTATAGCACTGACAGATGTAGTCGAACATAAGTGTGAGACTTGCATTAGGTCCGATAATAACATTTTTGGCATCAACATCTAAAAGGTCTGCAAAAAGCTTTTTACAGCTTGGAATACCGTCAAGCATACCGTAGTTACGAACGTCAAGACCGTCAGCAATGTAATTTTTTACATCATAAATTCCTGTTGATAAATCAAGCTGGTCCTTACCGGGCTTACCTCTGCTCATATCAAGCTGAAGTCCTCTTGCCTTGAAAGCGTCATATCTCTTTTTAAGCTCCTTTTTCTCCTGAAGAAGCTGTTCCTTGTTCATTTCCGAATAAAGCATATTTAATCCTCCATTGCATTATTGAGTGTATTTTACCACTTTTAAAGTATTATTGCAATATTAATATATATTTATAAAAATAGCCGACTCATAAAAGAATCGGCATAATAATTATTCGTTTTCAGATAGCTCTCTGCCCATTAAAACGCCCATAACACTTGCCATCATCAAACCTCTTGTCCAGCCTGAGCTGTCGCCGAGGCAGTGAAGTCCTTTAATGTTTGTGTTGAGGTGCTTGTCCATTCTGACCTTGTTGCTGTAGAATTTAAGCTCGGGGCTGTAAAGTAGGGTTTCTGTTGACGCAAAGCCGGGAACAACTACGTCAAGCATTTTGATAAATTCAATAATGTTTGTCATTGCTCGGTAGGGCATTGCGGCTGTAATATCACCTGCTACAGCGTCTTTAAGGGTAGGCTTTACATTGCTCTTAGAAAGCTCGTGCTGCCATGTTCTCTTACCGTCCAGGATGTCACCGAAGCGCTGTACCATAATGTGACCTGCGCCAAGCATATTAGTAAGCTCACCAACCTTTTGCGCATACTCAATAGGCTGATTAAAGGGCTCAGTAAAGTTGTGACTGACAAGAATGGCAAGGTTTGTGTTTTCACTTTTTTTATCCTTGTAGCTGTGACCGTTTACTACTGCAAGGTCGTTATCGTAATTCTCCTGAGCTACAAAGCCGCCCGGATTCTGACAGAAGGTACGTACCTTGTTTTTCCACGGTCTCGGATAACCGATAAGCTTTGATTCATAAAGAGCCTCGTTTACCTTTTCCATAACCTCGTTTCTGCATTCTACACGTACACCGATATCAACTGTGCCGGGCTTATGAGCAATCTCGTGCTCTGTGCATAGCTTTTCAAGCCAGTCGGCACCTCTTCTGCCTGTAGCAATAACGATTTCGGGGGCAGTAATGGTTTTTTCAGAGCCGTTATCGTTGATGATTACACCCTTGCAGACCTTGTTCTCAATAATGATATTTTTACATTCGGTTGAAAACATCATATCAACGCCGTTATCCGAAAGGAAATTCTGTATTTTCAAATAGAGCTCCTGAGCCTTTTCTGTTCCCAAATGGCGAATAGGGCAGTCCACAAGCTTTAAGCCGGCCTTTATGGCGTTCTTTCTTATCTCCTTGATTGCATCGCCTGTGTTGACGCCCTCAATTTTAGTATCGGCACCGAATTCAAGATAGATTTTATCGGTATAATCAATAAGCTCCTGAGCAAGCTCGCTTCCGATAAGGTCAGGCAAATCACCGCCAACCTCGTAACTGAGGCTGAGCTTTCCGTCGGAAAATGCACCTGCCCCTGAAAAGCCTGTTGTGATAGCACAGCTTGGCTTACAGTTTACGCAGTGGCCTATTTCTGCCTTGGGACAGTGACGCTTATCAACAGGCTTGCCCTTTTCAATCAAAAGTATTTTTTTGTCGGAATTTCTCTTTATCAGTTCAAGAGCTGTAAAAATTCCTGCAGGGCCTGAGCCCACAATTATTAAATCGTAATCCATAATATTTTGTTCTCCTTTGCGCAAAAAAGGAGCCGAACTATGCAATAGCTCGGCTTTGTTCTTTCTATCTATTGCATATAATTCTAACATATTTTTTTATGTTTGTCAACAGAGCAGTATTTGTTTATTGCATTATTAGTATTTATCTGTTATAATTTCTTTGTGTGATTAAACGGTAGGAGGTGTCGTTTTGGAGGAAAAGTCAATAAAAGAAATTCTTGATTCCTACGGTCAGTACACAGGGCTGACTATGGGTACTTCCATGGAGCCTCTTATTCATCAGCAGAAGGATAATATTATCGTTGTTAAAAATAATGGCAGGCTCAAAAAATACGATGTTCCTGTTTACGTAACTCCGGCAGGAAAATACATAATGCACAGAGTAATCAAGGTTTGTGACGACCACTATGTTATTGTCGGTGACAATCTGCTGAAAAAGGAGTATGTTACAGACGATATGATATGCGGAGTACTTGTTGGATTTTTCAAAAACGGCAAGCATTATGTTGACTGTCAAAAATCAATCTTATATAAAATCTATTCAAGAGTATGGGTTGCTCTTTTACCTATTAGACCTTTTATTCTCTTATTTCCACGTGGAGTTAGATGGATAAAGCGTCATATTTTACATAGAGGAGATAACGCTGTTGAAACGAAGTGAAGCAGGCTTAAAACGCAAGGATTCTGAAATAATTAAATGGCTTTCAAGAATATGTAAAAAGCAAATACCTATGCTTGTTTTGCTTATATTCCTTAATGCTGTTTACGGTGTTACATCAGTATTTTTTGCAAATTTTTCTAAAAAAATAATTGACGGTGCTACTGAATTTCAAAGCATGAATATTGTCGTTAAATATGCCTTGGCGCTTTTGGGTCTTGTTATTTTTCAAATGCTTATGGCAATTACAAAAAACAGTCTGTCTGAAAGGGTTTGTGCCAGACTTGATATGACCTTGAAGCGATATCTGCTTGATACCGTTATGAAAAAGGATTATTCAAAAATAACGTCATATCATTCGGGAGATTTGCAAAACCGAATGTTTAACGATGTTGAGGTAGTCAGCGACGGCTTTACAACGATTATTCCGCAGGCTGTATTTTTTGCAACAAAGCTTTTAAGCTCCCTGTTGTACCTGATTATTATTGACAGGATTTTTGCCCTTGTTTTTGCAGTAGGCGGATTGCTTGTATTTATAACAACGCAGTCACTAAGAAAGGTTATGAAAAATCTTCATAAGCGAGTGCAGGAAACTGAGGGTAAAACCAGGTCTTTTATCCAGGAAATAATTACAAATTTGCTTGTTATTAAAGCCTTTTCCGTTGAAGAAAAAATAGACAGCAACACCGACGAGCTTCAAAATGATAATTTTAAAGCAAGAATAAAAAAGAGAAATTTCAGCATTTGTGCTAATGTAGGACTCGGTACTGTTTTCAATGTGGGAACTGTATTTGCCGTTGCCTTCGGTGCTTGGAGTATCCTTGAAAACGGTATGTCCTACGGTACCGTTACCGCCATAATTCAGCTTGTAAATCAGGTGCAGTCACCGTTTGCATCTCTTTCAAATATTATGCCCAAATATTTTTCCCTTCTTGCTTCCACCGAAAGGCTTATTGAGCTTGATGAGTTACCCGATGAGGAGGAAATCAATAATCATAATATTGACCTTAAAAAGCTTTATGAAAACCTTTATGCCGTTTCCTTTGAAAATATCAGCTTCAGATATGACAGGGATATTATTTTTGACAATACCTCCCTTTCGGTAAAGAAAGGCGATTTTGTTGCTATTATGGGTATTTCGGGAATCGGCAAAAGCACACTTTTAAAATTGCTTTTAGGTGTTTTTAAGGTAAATGACGGTAATATTTGCCTTAAAACTTCAGACGGTGAAATACCTGTTGACAGAAATACAAGAAGGTTGTTTTCATATGTTCCTCAGGGCAATATGCTTATTTCCGGTACAATCAGGGATAATCTTACATTTATTAATGAAAATGTAACAGATGAGCAAATTGAACAGGCAATAACAATAAGCTGTGCAAAGCAGTTTATTGATGAACTGCCTTTAGGTTTAAACACCGTTATAGGTGAAAAGGGTATGGGACTTTCGGAGGGTCAGGTGCAAAGGCTTGCAATCGCAAGAAGCCTGCTTGCAGATTCGCCCATTCTTCTTCTTGATGAGGCAACATCTGCCCTTGATGAAGAAACGGAAAAGCAGTTTTTAACTAACCTTAAATCACTTGATAATATTACCTGTATTATTGTTTCTCATAAAAAAGCGGCAGTGGAAATCTGCAATAAACGCATACAAATACTTAACGGCAAAATTATAAGCGAGGGATAAATATGCTGATGACAAAATGGGGAAGGGAGCTTGATTTATCTAATCCACTTCCCGAATATCCGAGACCGCAGTTTGTTCGTGACAGCTTCATTAATCTTAACGGACTTTGGAACTGTGCTGTTATGTCTGCTAAAAAATCCGACGGTACCGTTGAACACTATGATAATATCAAAGCAGTACCCTTTAAATTCAACAGCCGTATCAATGTTCCTTTTTCTCCGGAAACAGAGCTTTCCGGTATGAACAGGCGTATTATGCCCGACGAATATCTTGTTTATGAAAGAAAATTTACAATACCCGTTGGCTTTAACAAAGGAAGGGTTTTTGTGAATTTCGGTGCCGTTGACCAGATTGCAGTTGTTTATATTAACGGCAATAAGGTTGGAGAGCATAAGGGCGGATATACTCCATTCAAATTTGAAATAACAGAACAAATAACCGACGGCGAAAATCAGATAATGGTTTACGCCTTTGACTACACAGATACTAACGAGTATTCAAGAGGTAAGCAGAAGCTTAACCGAGGCGGTATATGGTATTCCCCTCAAAGCGGAATTTGGCAGACCGTATGGCTTGAATCAACTCCTGTTAAATTTCTTGAGAGGGTTAAGATTACTCCCGATTATGACAGGGAGCAGGTAACATTTGAATATTTCGGCACCGACGAGGTAGAGGTGCTTATTTATGACGGCAGGGAGCTTATTGCCGATACAACTGACAAAACTGTTAAAATTCCCGATTTTAAGCCGTGGAGTCCTGAAAATCCATTCCTTTATAACGTAGTGTTCAAGGCACATGGTGAGAAGATAAAATCATATTTCGGTATGAGAAAATTCAGTATCGGCAAGGACGAAAAGGGAATAAAAAGATTATTTCTCAACAATAAGCCTTATTTCCATAACGGCCTGCTTGATCAGGGCTATTATCCCGACGGCTTTCTGACACCTCCCTCATATGAGGCAATGGAAAACGATGTTAAGTTTGTTAAGGACTGCGGCTTTAATATGCTTCGTAAGCATATTAAAATTGAGCCTCTTATGTGGTATCATTACTGCGACGTAAACGGTATTATAGTTTGGCAGGATATGGTGAACGGCGGCGGAAAATACGGAGCAGAGGTTTCCGTAATTCCGTTTGTAAATATAACTCTTGACGATAGAAATTACAGAAATTTCCACAGAACAGATTTAGAGGCAAGAAAGCTTTATTATCGGGAAATGGAGGATACTGTAGAGCTCTTATATAACTGTCCCTGCATAGCAGTTTGGGTGCCCTTTAATGAGGGCTGGGGACAGTTTGACAGCGAAAAGGCATATAAAAAAATGAAGGCCCTTGACCCCACAAGAATTATTGATACAACGTCAGGCTGGCACGATATGGGATATTCCGACGTTATTTCAAAGCACATATATTTCACACCGATTAAAGTGAAAAAGGGCAACAGACCGTATGTCCTTTCGGAATTCGGAGGTCTTGGCTTAAAAGTAGCAGGTCACACCTTTAATGATAAGATGTTCGGCTACAAGGTTTATTTCAGCAAGGAAAGTCTTACAAAGGCTTATGCAAAGCTTTATAATAATGTTATTATCCCTCAGATTAAGGACGGCCTTTCTGCCACGGTTTATACTCAGGTAACAGATGTTGAGGATGAGCTTAACGGACTTATGACCTATGACAGAGAGGTTGAAAAAATTGACAGGGAAGAATTAAGAAAAATTAACGAAAGGGTTAAATACTGATGATTACAGCAAAAATTAAAACAAATAAAGGCGATATGACCTTTGAGCTTAACGAAACGGCGGCTCCCAAGGCAGTAGAAAATTTCACCACCCACGCAAAGAACGGCTACTATGACGGCTTGATTTTTCATAGGGTTATAAAGGACTTTATGATTCAGGGCGGCGACCCCACTGGCACAGGCTGCGGCGGTGAGTCAATATGGGGCAAAGCCTTTGAGGACGAATTTGCCATTGACGCAAGAAACTATTACGGTGCTCTTTCAATGGCTAACAGCGGACCTAACACAAACGGCTCACAGTTCTTTATCGTTCAGGCAAAGACTGTTCCCGATAATCTTCTTGCACAGATGGAGCAGCTTAAGGATAACGGCTATCCCCGGGAGGTTATTGATAAGTATAAAGAGGTTGGCGGAACACCTTGGCTTGATTTCCACCATACTGTTTTCGGTATGCTGACAGACGGCGCAGATGTTCTTGAGGATATCGCATCAACAAGAACAGGTATGGGCGATAAGCCTGTCTATGATGTTGTAATAGAAACTATTGAAATAACAGAGTAATTGTGACAAAATTACCCCTTCCCATTGATTATAATTGTAATCAAGGAGGGGGTATTTTTTGGTTATATATGTTGATGTGCTTTTTGTTATAAACTTTTTCATTACATATCTTCTGCTTTTGTTTACATCATTACTGCTCAAACGTGATAAAAAAATTATACGTCTGCTTTTTGCCTCTGCAGTAGGAGGACTTTATTCATTAGTAATACTTGCAGATAATTTGAATTTCTTACTGACAGCAATAGGAAAAATTTTAGTATCATTTTTGATAGTATTTATAGCCTTTGGCTTTGTAAGGCTGACTGTTTTTCTTAAATCCGCATTGCTTTTTTATTTTTCAAATCTTGTATTTCTCGGGATAATTGTTGCAATTCAAATGATATTCAAATCATCGGCAATAGCACTGAATAACGGCACGGTTTATTTTGATATCTCTGCGAAAATACTCCTATTAAGTGCGTTATTAGCTTATTTAATTTCCGTAGCAGTTATAAAAATATATAATCACACAATAGAAAAAAAGCAGATTTATTCTGTGACAATAGATAAAAACGGCAGGACCACTCATTTATATGCTCTTTCAGACAGCGGAAACAAACTAAAAGAGCCGTTTTCCGACTATCCCGTAATAGTTGCGGATAAGAGTAAAATCAGCTTTGATGCCGAAAGAGTGGTGCCGTATAACACGGTTGGAGGTGAGGGAGTTTTGCAGGCATTCAAGCCTGACAAGGTCGTTATATCAAACGGTAAAAATTCCTTTGAAACGGACAGGGTTTACATAGCAATGTCAACGGTGGAGTCAAAGGATTTTTCCGCAATAATAAATCCCGAAATATTAAATATCTGAGGTGCTTTATGATTAAATTTTTAAAGAAAATATTTTTAAGACTGTTTAAAAAGCAGAAGTGCTATTATATCAACGGTCCGGAAACCCTGCCACCGCCCTTGTCAAAGGAGCAGGAACAAAAAATAATGGATGAATTAAGACAGGGGATAGAGGACAACAGAGAGCTTCTGATAATTCATAATTTGCGGCTTGTTGTGTACATATCAAAAAAGTTTGAAACTAAAACAACGTCAACCGAGGACTTGGTGTCAATAGGAACAATCGGACTTATGAAAGCGGTAAAAACCTTTAACCCCGATAAAAACATAAAGCTTGCCACCTATGCCTCAAGATGTATAGAAAATGAAATACTTATGCACTTGAGAAAGGTGAACAGTATGAAAAGCGAAATGTCCTTTGACGAGCCGTTGTCGGTTGACTGGGACGGAAATGAGCTTACTCTCCGAGATGTTCTCGGAACAGAGCCAAACGATGTTTACGAGGAGATAGAGTATGACGACGAAAAAAGAGTGCTTATGAATACGGTTAATGCTTTGCCGGAAAAGGAACGACGTCTTATGATAATGCGCTTCGGTCTTAACGGACAGCAGAGCCATACTCAAAAGGAGCTTGCAGATGAGCTGGGAATTTCACAGTCCTATATCAGCCGTCTTGAAAAAAGGATACTCACAAAGATAAAAAACGAACTGCTTAAGAAAGCAGTCTAACCTATTTCGCCTAACGAAAAAATCTACTGGTTTTATCTATCTAAATGAAAGAAACATTCGTAGGGGCAGGTCTCTGTGCCTGCCCGAACATTTAATTTTGCGGGGGGCTGGAACCCCTCCCCTACAAACATAAAAGACGCCGTTATTATAAATCAACCGTAGGGGCGACCATTGGTCGCCCGCAAAAAAATCGCCCTGATTTCAGGACGATTTTTCTTTTTACTATTTTGTTTTAACCGATTTAACCTTGCTCCAAGATGAATAAACCTTAACCGTTTTACCGTTGAATTTAACGTTTTTATATGTTCTGATACGAACATAATATTTCTTTTTTGATTTAAGCTTTTTAATTGTCTTGCTTGTATTTTTTGAGCCTTTAACAGTAATGGATTTTGTTTTTGATTTATAGAATTTCGGAGAGGTGCTGTACTGAATTTGATAGCCTGTTACTCCTGTCACCTTTTTCCAGGTAGCCTTAAAGGATTTTTTACCCTTTTTAATACTTTTGACAGACGTCTTTTTCTGCTTTGTATTTACCCATTCACCGTTTACCTTTTTAGCCCCTGACGGTGCCTTTGCCACGGTAGTCTTTACTGCTGTGGTAGTGGGGGAGGTTGTTGTGGGTTTAGTTGTTGCAGGAATACTTGGAGCAGTAGCAGGCTTTGTAGTAGTTGTTGGTTTAGTTGTAGTCGGCTTTGTTGTAGTTTCGTCAGCCTTAGTTTTTACTATTTTAAAATTGCTTGTTGTTGCGAAAATACGGTAATCACCTAAGCCTACAACAGTAACGCTTGCCGTACCCACATTTATGTTATTTTTATATGTTGCAGAGTAATCCTTATCAACCTTTAACGCTTTTCCTGCCTGCTTGACATCAAGTGCAGGGGTTATAGACTTACCTGTGTACTCTTGGTCGGGAATAGGGGAGATAACAAAGGTTTCATAACGAATATTATTTTTCTGTGCATAGTACATTGCAGGCGATGCATAAAGGCATACGATAGTCAGATTATCGCAGTTTTCAAAGGCTGTGTCCGAAATATTTTCAACCTCATCAGCGATAAGCGCAGTTTGAAGATTAGTACAGTCTGCAAATGCTCTGTCCTGAATTTCATTAACGCTGTTGCCGATTACAACCGTTTCAATAGTTTCATTCCCTTCAAATTGATTTTCAGTGATATATGCTTCCTTTTCCTCAACAGTAAAACAGAATTTTTTAAGATTATCACATCCGGAAAATGCTGTTTTGGACAAAGCAGTTATGCCTGTTAAATCTATGCTTTCAAGTGAATCACAGTTTCTAAATGCATAATTATCTATTCCTTCAATTTTGTTAAGAAGGACAATGTTGAGTGATTTGCAGTTTGAGAATACATCTTTTCCAATGTATTTCAGACTATCGGGCATTTCGATTTTTTCAATGCTTGTTCTGCAAAAAGCACCTTTATTAAGTGTTGTAAGATTATTAGGTAATGTTACTTCTGTTAAAACGCTTATACTGCTTTTATTTGAAAAAGCATAGTCGGTAATAATATTAACATCATCAGGAAGCTTTATGGAAGTAATTGCAGTGAATGAAAAAGCGTAATTTGAAATTTTGCTTATAGAAACATTTTCTCCGAATTCAACTGTTTTTAGTTTTTCACAATTATAAAATGTTTTGTTAAGAGAAGGTAAAGAAACATTGTCATCAAATTTAACATTTTCAAGTTTACTGCAATTTTCAAATGCAGATATGCCGATATCGGAAACTGAAGAAGGAATAGTTATTTGTGTTAATGATGATGAATTAAATGCATTATTTCCGATTTTGTTCAGATTATCCGATAAATCAATGCTTTTGAGAAATTTATTACCAGCAAAGCAGTTTTCAGGGATTTCAACAACTGAATCAGGCATAACGTAGTTTTCATCTGATTTTGAAAAAGGATAACATATTATTTTTGTTTTATCCTTGTTATACAGTACGCCGTTTTCAGTAGTAAATGCAGTATTATCTTCGCTTACATTAATGCATTCAAGCGTATCAATAGCTTCCTCTGCCTCATCACCGCTAATAGTGTAGGTGTTGGTATAATAAGTGATTGCTTCGATAACCAGCGGGCTGTTTCCCTCAAAATTTATTTCCTTTACACCGCAGTTATAGAAAGCGTTTCTTTCGATATCTTTAACACAATCGGGTATAGTTATTTCAGAAATATTTTTGCAGTTGCTAAATGCGCTTGAACCTATGCTTTCTACCTTTTTACCAATAGCAAGACTGCTGATATTACATCCCTTAAAACAGTTCTTTCCTATGTAGGTTACTTTGTCAGGAATTACAATATCAACACTGTTTTGAAAATTACCCTCAAATGCATTATCACCTATATATGTTACATTATTTGGAATTTTTGGGGCATTTTCTAAATTACAGTTCTTAAATGCGCCTGAACCGATATATGTTACTGTGTCGGGAATGGTCACGGATTTCATCTGATAATTTGAAAAAGCGCCGTTTTCAATGCCTGTTACAGGTTTTCCGTCAATTGTATCGGGAATTATTAATTCTGATTTTTCTGCTGGATTGGTGATTGTAGACCAGATTACAATATTTTCGTTGTACTCGTAGTATTTGTAATTGTCATATGTCATTAGCTTTTTGTTATAGTTTAAGACAGGAATTTTGGTTGAGCTAAATGCAGTTGAATCAAAATACCCGACATTTGTCAAATCACAGTTTGATAGTAATATACAGTTTTCAAAAGCTCCGTTTAAAATATAATGAGTTTCATCTGACAATTTAACATCGGTAAGATTTTTACAGCCACGGAAGCAATAGTTCGGAATGAATCTGATTTTAGTATTGCTTAAATCAACACTGTCAAACTCACCGTAAGCAAAATCTTTTATATTGTAAAGATTACTGCAGCCTGTAAGATTAAGACTTTTCAAACCTTCAAACCTACAGTAAATTATTTCGATACTGCTGTTTTGACCGAAATCCAATGTTTCTGCATTATAGCAGGAAAAAGCGTCTTCCGGAATAAATCTTAGTTTGGAATTATTCTCAAAAACTATATCCTTTAAATTTGTACATTTAAAAACCGGAAAACTATTTGTTGAGTCGTCTCCCATAACAGCTCCTATTTTAGTTACTGAATTAGGAATAAAGACACTTTCAAGTTCATTGCAGTTATAAAATGCTTTTAAACAAATTGTTTTGCAGTTTGAAGGAGTTTCAAATGAAAGAGATGTAATATCTGTTTCGGCAAAAGCGCTTTCGCCTATATATTTCAGGCTTTTCGGCAAAACTAAATCACCTGATAAGGCAGCATCTTCAAAGGTGTAGTCGCTGATAACCGTCAGGTTACTGCTGTTGATGAAGGTGATTTCACCGATTTCTGCAAATGGTGCCATTTTTATCGGCAGACCTTCAACACTTTTTCCTATGTTAAGTGTATCAATTAAGCAATATGAAAAAGCAAAAGGAGCAATTACTTTTGTATTATTGTGAATTGATAATGTGGGATAGTAACCTTTTGAACATGATAACAAGCATTCAAAGCCCTCTGTGTATAATACATTATTAAGACTTTCCAAATACGGATTTTCTTTGCTTACCTGTATTTTTTCAATGTAGTTACATTCATAAAGGGGAGAAAAAATGTCATCATTATCAATATCGTCAAAAGTAAATTTTGAAAAATAGCTGTATTCCAAATTGCTTACAAATCTAACATTATCCGAATAATATATTGAGGTTATGTTACTGCCATAGAAAGAGCTGAATGTGTCATAAAAACCGTTGTCAGGCTCTTTTTCCATTACGCAGTCAATATATAACAGACTTGACGGAAGAATGATTTCGGTATTTTTAAATTCTGCACCTTCAAATGCAGTGGAGCTGATACCGATTAAGCCTTCAGGAAAGTTTATAGACTCTATCTCAGTATCCTGAAAAGCCAATTCACCGATATATTCAAGGGTTGACGGCAGTTCAATAATTAAAGATTCAAGACAACTGAATGATTCATTGCCAATGTATTTTATACCCTCAGATATTACGATTTTTTGAAAATTTATACCGCTTTTATAAAATTTAGCCGATATTCCCACAACCTTACATCCGTCAACTTCCGACGGAATAACAAGGTCGGTGTCGTTTCCTAAGTAATTTGTTATTTCTATGTATGTTTCATTTTGTGTTGTTGAAACCTGTTTATAACTGAAATCGTCGTTTGCTATTGTGGAAGCCTTTGCCGAAATGGGCTCTGATTTCAGTATTGTGAATATTGACGCAAATGGCGCAGATGCCGTTATTGTTACAACAGACAATACAATACATAATAATTTTTTTAACGGTGTCATAATTTTACCCCCTGACCTCAAATGCTATGCTGCAGGCACAGCCGTCATACGATATTGCCACAAGCACGTAGCTTCCTTCATCCGTATGCTCTAATGTTTTGCTGATTTTACATTTTGATATAGGAACATTTCTTTCTGTTCCGTCGCTGTAAACGGCAGTAACAATAAGCTTTGCTTCGTCTATATCATCAATGTCCGTAATAATCAAATTTGAATTTTCGTCAAGACTTGCGTATATTGAACTGATATCGCTGTCCTCATCTGATTTGGTTTCGGCAGATAACTCCTGCAAGGTTGAAACAACTGCTTCAAAAAATGATTTTACCGTTTCAGCCAAAGCGGGAGAGGTGTTAAACACGGCAGTACCGCCCATAATTAAAACTATAGCGGCGGCAACAACAGACTTAACAGCGTTGTTATTTTGAGTATGACGTCTGCAATATTTCATAACCTGCTTTTTAGTCAGCACAAGTCTGAGTGCAGGCTGTGAATTTTCACTGCTTTGTATTTCGTCAATAGCATCAATACATTCATCTATTAAGTCGCAGTCGGGAGAGTCCTTTTCAATTTCTTCATCAATAATCTGATTTAAAAATCTGACGATTTCTTCGTTCTGCTTTTTATCGTTAAGCAAGGATTTTATGCTTTTTTCTGTAACCGTGAATTCCATTCTAACTGCCTCCTTTCCTAAATTCTGTTAAAACCGGCTGAACTAATTTATGTACCTTTGACCTTAGCCTTGACGTTCGGTTGGCAACTGCCGACGGCGGAATGTTTAGATATTCGCCGATTTCCTTCAGCGATTTGCCCTGAACATATTTCATTTGATAAAGCTCCTTTTCGCTGTCTGAGAGCTTTGATATCAATATGTCCTTTACTGCATCTATATCAAGGTCAATATCCTCGTCGAAAATTTCCTCGTCATAGACTGCAACATTTTCCGCTTCGTCAAGTGCTTTTGTGTGCTTTAGATTTTTAAAATATTCATCCTTAGCACGAAGTACCATATTGTTAGCCGTTTTGTAAAGGAACGCTCTGGGATTTTCAAACTGCTCACCGTTAAGCAAGCGCTTATAATAAATACAAAAGGCTTCCTGTACGCAGTCGTTAGTGCTGTCAGATATTTCGCCTAAACGCACTCGGCAGTATTTTTCCAGTGCCTTGCTGTATTTTTCAAAGGCTTCCTCAAGCTGTTTGTCGGCGTTTGCCTTACTCATAGCGTTCCTCCTTTCCGAAATCAAATTTGATTTACGTTTATTAGTCAGGAAAATTCCAAAATATGTCGCAAAAAAATTATAAAATTTGTTTGATTATACAAGTAAAGAAAAAACGGAATGGATATACTTTCCATTCCGTTTTGAAATTTGAAAGATTAAATTATTCTTTTTCTGTTGCTTTTGCGTTTGCCTTTTCGAAATCGTAATCTTTTCCGGGGAAAACAGCATTGAGGATAATGCCTGCAAGAGCAGCAATAGCAAGAGCTGAAAGAGTGATGTTGATTTCACCAATGCTGAATGATACACCGTCACCGAGACCGAGTGCACATACAAGGATAACAGCAGCGATAATTGTATTTCTCGGCTTTGAGAAATCTACATGGTTTTCAACCATATTTCTTACACCGATAGCTGAAATCATACCGTAAAGCACAAATGAAATACCGCCTACGATTGCAGCAGGCATTGAGTTAATGAGTGCCGCAAACTTCGGTGAGAATGAGAAGAGAATTGCAAAGTAAGCGGCAATTCTTACTACTCTCGGGTCATAAACCTTTGAAAGAGCAAGTACGCCTGTGTTCTCACCGTATGTTGTGTTAGCAGGACCGCCGAAAAGTGATGAAAGTGTGGTAGCAAGACCGTCACCCATAAGTGAACGGTGAAGACCGGGATCTGCAATATAGTTCTTACCGCAGGTAGCACTGATAGCTGAAATGTCGCCGATATGCTCCATCATAGTAGCAAGTGCGATAGGCATAATTGCGATAATAGCTGTGATAGCCTTTGAAGAATCGTGAACACCGCCGAATACTGTTGAGCTCCACTCAATAGGGAAGCCAATCCATTTAGCCTCTTTTACTGCTGTGAAGTCAATTGCAAAGCTTTCAACGCCGATTACGTTACCTACGATACCTGCAACAGCATATGCGCCGAGGATACCTAAAAGGATAGGAATAATCTTAGCCATACCCTTACCGAAAATGTTAAATACGATTACAAGGCCTAATGCAATAAGAGCAAGCCACCAGTTGTTGGAGCAGTTGCTTACAGCTGTAGGTGCAAGACCGAGACCGATTGCAACAATAATAGGACCTGTTACAACAGGAGGGAAGAATCTCATAACCTTGTTAATGCCGATAAGCTTGATTATTGCGGCAAGCACAAGATAAAGAAGTCCGGCACATGCAACACCGAGACAAGCATATGGGAGCATTTCCTTGTTAGGAGTTCCGTCGTCAAGCATAGGAGCGATTGTTGCATATCCTCCAAGGAAAGCAAAGGAGGAGCCTAAAAATGCAGGAACCTGAAATTTTGTGAACAGGTGGAATAAAAGAGTACCGAGACCTGCCATAAGAAGTGTTGTTGACATATCAAGTCCTGTGATAAGGGGAACAAGCACTGTTGCACCGAACATAGCAAACATATGCTGGAATCCAAGTACAATCATTTTGCCTGCGCCAAGCTTTCGGGCATCATAGATACCGTCGGTACCTACTTTGATTTTTTCTTTAGCCATATTTTTACCTCTTTCTTTTTATATTTAATTTTAATTATTGATTATTTGGTGCCGAAGATTCTGTCCCCTGCGTCACCGAGACCGGGAACGATGTAGCCGTTTTCGTTTAAGTGCTTGTCCATTCCTGCACAGAAAATGTCTACATCAGGGTGAGCCTCCTTAAGTGCCTCAAGACCTTCGGGAGCCGCAATAATGCAGAGGAACTTTACTGAACGGGGACCTCTGAGCTTAATCTGTGAGATTGCGTCTATTGCTGAGCCTCCTGTTGCAAGCATCGGGTCAAGAACAAAAACGTCTCTTTCCTCGATATCCTTGGGAAGCTTGCAGTAATACTCGACAGGCTTTAAGGTTTTCTCATCTCTGTAAAGGCCGATGTGTCCTACTCTTGCGGCAGGTACAAGCTCAAGAGCACCCTCAACCATACCCAGTCCTGCACGGAGAATGGGAACAAAGGCAAGCTTCCTTCCTGCGATTACCTTGCAGTCGGCAACACCGCAGGGGGTTGTAACCTTTTTGTCAGCAAGCGGCAGATCTCTTGTTGCGTCATAAACCATAAGCATTGCAATCTCGTTGACAAGGTCACGGAACTCTTTTGTGCTTGTGTCAATGTCACGGAGAATGCTCAGCTTGTGCTGAATAAGCGGATGGTCCATAATCACTACTTTTCTTGACATAATCATAATCCTCCAAATTAATATTTTATTTTTTCCATACTATCATAATGCGACAGATTTCACAAGAAATATTACATCATTGTAATTATTTTTTCATAACTTATATTTTATCTAATACTAATTATATATTATACTTGAAATTTTGATACGGTTGTCATATAATATTCCAAATGCGAAAAAATACTAAAAGCAGAGTATATGGTGCATTGAAAAATTTTCGGGAAGAGGTGTTTATATGGACAGGTTCAAGCTTGTAAGTAAGTATAAGCCAACCGGCGATCAGCCACAGGCTATAGATGCACTTGTTAAAGGCGTATTAAACGGTGACAGAGAGCAGACCCTTATGGGCGTTACAGGCTCGGGAAAAACCTTTACAATGGCAAATATTATTGAAAAGGTAAACAGACCTACTCTTGTTCTTGCCCATAATAAAACTCTGGCGGCACAGCTTTGCAGTGAGTTTAGGGAATTTTTCCCTGAAAATGCAGTTGAGTATTTTGTTTCATATTATGATTATTACCAGCCTGAAGCATATGTTCCCACAACCGATACCTATATTGAAAAGGACTCGGCTATAAATGATGAAATAGATAAACTCAGACATTCTGCAACTGCGGCGCTTTTTGAAAGACGTGACGTTATAATAGTTGCATCTGTTTCCTGCATTTATTCAATAGGTGACCCTATTGATTATAAGAGTATGGTTATTTCTCTGCGTTCGGGTATGGAATACGGCAGAGATGCACTTATTGAAAAGCTTGTTTCAATTCAGTATGAGAGAAATGATATAAATTTTGTCAGAAACAAATTCAGAGTTAGGGGAGATACAGTCGAAATTTTCCCCGCAGGTTCATCGGGTAATGCAGTAAGAGTAGAATTTTTCGGTGATGAAATTGACAGAATTTGCGAAATTCAGCCGCTGACCGGTAAGGTTGAGGGCGTTCTTTCTCACGTCTGCATTTATCCTGCGTCACACTATGTTGTAGGTGCTGAAAAAATGAATGTTGCCATAGAAAAAATCTATAATGAAATGGTTGAAAGAGTTGCAGAATTTGAGGAGCAGGGAAAGCTTCTTGAGGCACAGAGAATTAAAGAGCGTACTATGAATGATATTGAAATGCTCCGTGAGACAGGCTTCTGCAAGGGTATTGAAAACTATTCAGCCGTTATGAGCGGAAGAAAAACAGGAGAGGCGCCCTTTACTCTTATTGATTATTTTCCTGACGATTTTTTGCTTTTTTGTGACGAAAGCCATGTAATGCTCCCGCAGGTAAGAGGTATGTATGCAGGCGACAGAGCAAGAAAGGAAAGCCTTGTACAGTACGGCTTCAGACTTCCAAGTGCTCTTGATAACAGACCTCTTCGCTTTGATGAATTTTACAGCAAAATAAATCAGGTTATTTTCACATCTGCTACTCCCGGAGATTTTGAGAAAGAAAACAGTACACAGATAGTTGAGCAGGTAATCAGACCTACGGGACTTCTTGACCCTGTTATTACAGTTAAGCCCACCGAGGACCAAATGGACGACCTGCTTTCCGAAATCAATATTCGAGCCGAAAGAAAGGAAAGAGTTCTTGTTACCACTCTTACAAAGGCAATGGCAGAGGACCTTACAAAATATCTTGAAGGCTTCGGTGTAAAGGTAAGGTATATGCACCATGATATTGATACTATAGAGAGAATGGAAATAATAAGAGATTTGCGACTGGGAGAATTTGATGTTCTTGTAGGCATTAACCTGCTTCGTGAGGGACTTGATATTCCAGAGGTGTCTCTTGTTGCAATTCTTGACGCGGACAAGGAGGGCTTCCTGAGAAGCGAAACCTCACTTGTTCAAACGATAGGCAGAGCTGCAAGAAACGAAAACGGTGAGGTAATAATGTATGCTGACAGCGTAACACCGTCAATGGAGCGTGCTATTACCGAAACAGTTAGACGAAGAAGCATTCAGGAGCAGTATAATAAAGAGAATGGTATTGTTCCGAAAACCATCAAAAAAGACGTTCATCAGATTATTGAAATTACATCTAAGGAAAAAATTGAGGGTAAGCGTAAGCATCTTACCAAGAAAGAAAAACAGCTTCTTATTACTCAGCTTACAAAGGAAATGAAGGAGGCGGCACGGCTGCTTGAATTTGAGCACGCCGCATATCTCCGTGACCAAATAGCTGAGCTTGAGGGTAAAACTAATGAATAAATTATTTAAGGACAGGCAGTTTTGGAAAACAACAGTTAAGCTTGCAGTTCCCGTTGCATTTCAAAATTTGCTGACAAGCTCATATTCCTTGGCAGATACACTTCTTGTCAGTAATTTAGGTACTGCCGCTTTGTCATCTGTCGGAATGATAGGACAGTGGACATTTCTTATGAATATGATTCTTGTGGGATTTTGTTCGGCAACAGGAGTTTTTGCTTCACAGTTTTGGGGAGTTAAGGATTTAAAAAGGATAAAGCATATCTGCGGAATATCTATGATTTTTGCACTTTTTGTTTCTGCTTTATTCACAGCAGTCAGCTTGATTATTCCTAATCTTGTGGTGGAAATCTTTAATAAGGACAAAACGGTTATTGCTTTGGGAACTGAATATTTGAAGGTGGTTTCCTTCTCTTATATAGCGGTGGCAATCACAAATATTTTAGCATCTGTTTTAAGAGCAGTTGAAAATGTTAAGCTTCCCATGTATGCATCAGGCTTCACAACTGTTTTGAATATCTTCTTAGACTACTGTATGATTTTCGGTAAATTCGGATTTTCCAAAATGGGTGTTAAAGGTGCCGCATTGGCAACATCAATTTCCGCATGGGTGGGAGTAATAATGATTATTGTTATTTCCGTTATCCAAAAAAATATAATCATCGGAAAGCCGTCTGAATATTTCAGCTTTAATAAAAATGAGGTTGCTTCATATGTAAGAAAGGCTACCCCGGTTGTACTTAACGAAGGAATGTGGGGAGCAGGAACATTTGTTTATAATGTTATTTTTGCAAATATGGGCTACGAATATTTTTCAGCTGTTACAATTTTAAGAAGCTTTGAAAATGTGGCCCTTGTTATGTTCTTCGGCATAGGCAGTGCCGCTTCGGTAATGATAGGTAAATCTATAGGCAGCGGAGAAATTGACAGAGCAGTTACGGATTCAAAGAGGTTTTCCGTAATTGTTCCGTCACTTGCTGTGGTTATGTCGGTATTTATCGTAATATTCAGAGAAAATTTAGTAGGTATTTTCAATATGGGCAGTAATATAAGTGAGCTTACGCTTAAAACAGCTGTAACTCTAATGATTATTTATGCCGTTGCTTTTCCATTGAGAATGATACCTTACATTCAGATTGTTGCTATTTTCAGAAGCGGCGGAGATACTGTCACAGGTGCGAAATTTGAAATTTTCTGCCTATGGGCGTTGTCAGTTCCTGCAACACTTATTGCGGTTTATGTGTTTAAGGCGCCGTTTGTGGTTGCGTTTGCGATTATGTATATATTTGAGGATATACCTAAAAACATTTTCAGCATAAGTCATTTCCTGTCAAATAAGTGGATAAAGCCTGTGACTAAAGAGGGAATAGACGGATATGAAAGATATAAGAGAGAAATTGCAGGTGATGAATAATGAATAAGAATATTGTTATAAAAGGTGCCAGAGAGCATAACCTGAAAAACATTGATTTGGAAATTCCAAGGGACAGGCTTATAGTTTTTACCGGTCTTTCAGGCTCGGGAAAGTCAAGCCTTGCCTTTGATACAATTTACGCAGAGGGACAGAGAAGATATGTTGAATCCCTGTCCTCATATGCAAGGCAGTTTCTCGGTCAGATGGAAAAGCCGGACGTTGACTATATTGACGGACTTTCTCCTGCTATTTCCATAGACCAAAAAACAACAAGCAGAAATCCACGTTCAACCGTTGGTACAGTAACGGAGATCTACGACTATCTTCGTCTGCTTTATGCAAGAATAGGTACTCCTCATTGTACAAAATGCGGCAGAGAAATTACCCAGCAGACAGTTGACCAAATTGTTGACAGCGTGCTTTCACTTGAAGAAAAAACAAAAATTCAGGTTATGGCACCTATCGTTAGAGGCAGGAAGGGCGAATATGTAAAGGAGCTTGACAGCATTAGAAAGTCAGGCTTTGTAAGAGTTCGTGTTGACGGCTCTGTATATGATTTATCAGAGGAAATAAAGCTTGATAAAAACCAAAAGCATAATATAGAGGTTATCGTTGACCGTCTTGTTATAAATGACGATATAAAGTCAAGGCTTACGGATTCGATAGAAACGGCTACACATCTTGCAGATGGTAATGTTCTTATTGATATAGTAGGGGACAGAGAGGAGCTTTTTTCACTTAATTATGCCTGCCCCGAGCACGGTGGAGTAATTGAGGAAATGAGCCCGAGAATGTTCTCGTTCAACAATCCCTTCGGCGCTTGTAAAAAATGCGGAGGCTTAGGCTCATATAAAGAAATATCCCCGGATTTGATTATTCCCAATAAAAAGCTTTCAATTAATCAGGGCGCAATCAAAGCGTCAGGCTGGAATATCAAAGAGGGCAGCATTGCAAGAATGTATTTTGAGGGAATCGCAAAGGCGTATAATTTCTCCCTTGACGTTCCTGTTGAGATGATTAACGAGGAGGGGCTCCACGCTCTGCTTTACGGCACGGACGGAAAGAAAATTGAAATGCAGCGTGTTACCTCCTACGGCACAGGAACATACAAAAGTGATTTTGAGGGTATTATTTCAAATCTTAACCGCAGATATGCAGAAACTACGTCTGATTGGGCAAGGTCTGATATCGAAGCGGTTATGACTACCTGCGTATGCCCCGACTGTAAAGGCTCGAGGCTCACTCCCGAAATATTGAGCGTTACAGTGGGCGGTAAGAATATTTACGAATTTTGCTCAATGTCTATTGCCGAGGAGCTTGAATTTATAAAAAATCTTCAGCTAACTCCGAGACAGGAGATTATCGGAAAGCTTGTCATTAACGAAATTAGACAGAGGCTTGAATTTCTTAATTCCGTAGGTCTTGATTATCTATCACTTTCCCGTGAGGCGGCTACTCTTTCAGGCGGCGAAGCACAGAGAATCCGCCTTGCAACACAGATAGGCTCCTCGCTTATGGGAGTGCTTTATATTCTTGATGAGCCGTCCATAGGTTTGCATCAGAGAGATAACGACAAGCTCCTTGCAACCTTAAAAAATCTGCGTGATTTAGGTAACACCCTTATCGTCGTTGAACATGACGAGGACACAATGAGAAATGCCGACTATATTGTTGACATCGGACCGGGTGCAGGTGTACACGGCGGAGAGCTTGTTGCGGCAGGTACAGTTGATGATATTATAGGCTGTGAGCGTTCAATAACAGGTATGTATCTGAGCGGTAAGCGATTTATTCCCGTTCCCGAAAAAAGAAGAGCGGGAAACGGCAAAAAGCTTACAGTCTACGGTGCTCGTGAAAATAATCTTAAAAATATTAATGTTGAAATACCGCTTGGAAAATTTGTTGCTGTTACAGGTGTTTCAGGCTCGGGTAAGTCAAGTCTTGTAAACGAAATACTTTATAAGTATCTTTGCACTACCCTTAATGGTGGTAAAAAGCGACCGGGAAAATTTGATAAGATAACAGGCACAGATAATCTTGACAAGGTAATTGATATTGACCAGTCGCCTATCGGCAGAACTCCAAGGTCAAACCCTGCAACATATACAGGTGTTTTTAATGATATAAGAGAGCTTTTCGCTCAAACACCGGACGCAAAGCAAAGAGGCTATAAGGCAAACAGATTTTCATTTAATGTTAAAGGCGGAAGATGCGAAGCCTGCGAGGGCGACGGCATTGTTAAGATAGAAATGCACTTTTTAGCCGATGTGTATGTGCCCTGTGAGGTTTGCTCGGGAAAAAGGTACAACAGAGAAACCCTTGAGGTTAAGTTTAAGGGCAAGTCGATTTTTGACGTTCTTGAAATGACTGTTGACGAGGGCGTCGAATTCTTTTCACAGCAGCCGAAAATTTTCAGAAAGCTACAGACCTTGCAGGACGTCGGCTTAGGATATATTAAAATCGGTCAGAGTGCAACAACTCTTTCGGGCGGTGAAGCACAGCGTGTTAAGCTTGCAACAGAGCTTTCAAAGAGAAGCACAGGCAAGACGATTTATATTCTTGACGAGCCTACTACAGGGCTTCATACCGCTGATGTTCACAGGCTTGTGAATGTGCTCAATATGCTTGTTGATGCAGGAAATACGGTAGTTGTGATTGAACATAATCTTGATATTATTAAAACTGCAGATTATATTATAGATTTAGGACCTGAGGGAGGTAACGGCGGAGGAGAAATTGTTGTTTGCGGTACTCCCGAGGCGGTCGCAGAGTGTGAAAATTCCTATACAGGAAAATATCTTAAGCCTCTTTTGAAAAAATCTTAAATCGGCATAGAACTGATTTCATCCCTATGTTGATTTAGAGCTTAACAGAATTATTACCTACATTTTACTTTTGCTTTGACGTAGATTTAACATTTGAAGTTTATACTTTGAATTGTACAAAAATAAACATTTGTTAAATCTGAAGGGTGAAATGTATGGAAGAAGCAAAAAACAGCAGCATTGCTTTAGAAAAGAAAAAAGAAAATAGTTTTAAGGATAAGTTAAAAGCGTTTGTGAATAAGCACGGTGAAATATGGAAATTTATTAAATTTTCCTTTACGGGTGCAAGCACGTCTGTGCTTGAAATGGCTGTATTTGCCGTGCTTCAGTACGGAGTTTTTAAATCTCTTAATGAGGTTCCCGTAACCGATAACGCTGTTCTGGCATTTCTCGGAATTGAATATAAGGGATATATGTATTCCTATTTTATATCCGCAGTCATCGGCTATGCCGCAGCATACATAATGAACAGAAAGCTGACCTTTAAGGCAGACGCAAATCCTGTTTTGTCAACAATTATTTATACGGTTATGGTTGTTTGTACGATAATTTTTAACACGTGGTTTGGTTCGTTTCTCGGAACGCTGATTAAAAATAACGGATATGACAGCGTGTTTATCGTAATGCTGACAAAGCTTGTGGTTATGACTGTGCCTACAATCTGGACTTATCCTTTGAACAGATTTGTAATACACAGAAAGAAGAAACCTATTGATGAAAAAAAGCAAAAAGTTTGAAACATTTAAGAAAAAGCACAAGGAGCTTTGGAAATTTATAAAATTCAATATAACGGTTATAGTAACATCCGCTCTTGATATTGTTACTTATTTGATATGCCTTTACTGGATTTTTAAAAGTCTCAATTCGGCTCCGCTTCCCGATAATGCATTATTGTCATTTCTCGGTATCAGATATAAGGGATATCTGATTTCATACTTAATATCAACAACGGCAGGATATGTGGCGGCGTATCTTATGAACAGAAAGCTGACCTTCCATTCAAATATTAACCCTGCCTACAGTTCAAGCCTTTACTTCCTTCTTGCTCTGTTTAATATTCTTGTAAGCTCATGGATTGGCGGTGCCTTCGGCTCGTTTATGACGGCTCATTCTCTGTCAAATCCGTTTACTGAAATTATATCAAAATTTATAATTATAAACATACCTACAATTTGGACATATCCTATAGAAAGGTATCTTATTCATAGAGTTAAGAAAAAAGATTAAAGGCTTCAAAAGAATTTTCTGAGAGGCGTTTATCTATGAAAAATATTAAAAACAGCTTTGTATTCGGATGTATGTTTTCAGCAGTAATCAGCACAGTTTGCTTTTGTGTTTTGTATTTCGGTATTTACAGAATTTCCTTTCAAACACCTGACAACCACCTTGCCGTGTATAATTTGTTCGGCATATTTTATAAGGATTTGTTTTGGACTTCCTTGATAACTCAGTTGGCAGGAACACTCTTTTTAAGCATTGTGTTATCCTTTGATAAAAATCAAAAGGCTTATCAGACTGCTTTATCATTTTTAGTATCAATAGCTTTGTCAGCTTTGGGCGGTTGGTTTTGCTCTTGGGTAGGAAGCTATCTCAATTCACTTCCTAACCTGAATGCTTCCGTTCAGATTTTGCTCCAGCTTGCAGTTCTTTTTATAAATCTGTTTTTGATATATTTTGCTTTGAATTCAAATAAGGAGAAAAAGAAAGTTAATGAAATATAAGCTTATTGCCTGTGACCTTGACGGCACCTTACTTGACGACAACAGCGTGTTCACCGATAAAAATGCTGACGCCGTAAAAAATATTGCACAATCGGGAATTAATTTTGCAGTTGTTACGGGACGTACATTTTATGAAATTCCAAAAGAGGTCAGAGAGTGTAAATACATAGATTATGTGATTTATTCGGACGGTGCCGTTGCGGTAAATAAAAACAGCACAGAGGTTCTTTTCAGCAAATATTTTTCAAATGCTTCCGTCAGAGAAATATTTAATTTGCTTGATTCCTTTGATACGATGATTGAGCTTTACGAGGACGGTAATCCTGTTACGGACAGTGTTAAAATCAGCGAGGAGGCTCTTGATTATTACAGCGTTGATGAAAATTACAGAAGTGTAATTTTTGAAACGAGAATAGGTGTTGACGACCTTTCAAAGCATGTGGAAAAATCAGTGAAAACAGAAATTTTTAATGTGTTTTTTAAAAATCCCGATGAGCGACTTGAATGTATGCGACAGCTTAAGGATTTTGATGATATTTCCTTTACAACATCTATGGAAAATAACCTTGAAATTATGCCTCTTAAGGTGTCAAAGGGGAAGGCTCTTTCAAGACTTTGCGATATGCTTAATATCCCATGCGGTAGGGTTATAGCAGTAGGGGACAGCAGTAACGATGTAACCATGTATGCGTATGCAGGCTTGTCCCTTGCTCCTTCTAATGCTTCAAATGAGATAAAAAAAATTGCAGATAACGTTATCTGCTCAAATAATGACGGCGTTGCGGACTTTATTTACAAAAATATTTTGTGATAGAAAAAGAGGAAAAATATGTTTGGCAGAATACATTTTTTAAATACAGGTCATTCAGATTGTATTATTCTTGAAAGTCAGGGAAAAATTGCTATGGTGGACTCTGCGGAGGATACCGATTTTCCTGCCGATAAGCCTAATCTTAATCTTAAAGGATATGAAAAAGAGGTTGTTGATTATCTTTTAAAAAACTTTTCCGACGATAACGGAAAGGTTAATATTGAATTTGTTTTGGGAACTCATTGCCATTCCGACCATATCGGCGGCTTTGATACTGTTATAAACCACCCTGATATAAATGTAAAAACCGCATATCTGAAGCCCTACAGGGAGGAGGATATATTTGTTATGGAAAGAAAAAGGTGGGATAATACAGAGGTTTATAATCAAATGTTAGATGCCATAAGAGCTAATAATGTCGAAAGGGTTGAAGCCTTTGACGACCTTGAAGTTTCTTTAGGCGATTTTAAAATTCATTTCTATAACGGTGCATACAGAAAGAGAAGCAGAAAATTCGGCGAGAATATAAATTCCGTAGTAACGCTTGTTTCTCTGGGAAATAAAAAAGCAGTTCTTGCTGGTGATTTGAACTATAAGGACGGAGATGAAAGAGCCCTTGCCGATAAAATCGGAAAGGTTGATATTCTCAAGGTGGGACATCACGGATATTTCGGCTCAACATCTTTTTATTGGGCAAAGAAGCTTAGTCCTCAATATTCGGTTGTATGCAATAACTTGCGGGCGGTTTATCCCGATGTTCGTTTCAAACTGCTTAAGGTTGCAAAATCGGGTATTATCGCAACTGCAGATTGCAACGGTGTTATTGCCGAAATCAGCGAAAATGATATTAAAATGAAAAGAAATATAATGTAGTCTACTCAAAGAACAGTCAAGAAGTTTTTCTGACTGTTCTTTTTTATATTCCAAAAGATACTTTGAATTTATTTTTTATAATGATAAAAAATAAAAGGAGAAAATCTGAAAGGTGATGATAAAATTGAATAAAAGAATTATATCATTGCTTATGATTTTTTTATTATTACCCTTTGTTATTATTTCGGCAGGGTCATCAAAAAGCACAGTAGCCGTTTTAAATGAAAACGGAGATATTCTTGAAAATTACTATTCCTCAAATAATATTACTCAGTCATTGAAAAGAGCCTTTGAATATACTAAAAATAACGCTTCTGACGAAAACCTGCTGACAATCCGCATTGAAAAGGGAAGCTACGACGTAAAAGAAACTGTACATCTTTCAAGCTATACAACACTTGATTTAGGCGGAGCAAGGCTGATAAATTCCAACAGAAAAAGAGGAAATATACTTAAATCTCCCGAGGATAAGCCATATCCGAAATATTCGTCGCTTACTGAATGTGTTATTAAAAACGGAACTCTTGACGGAAATTTTAACACAAATCAGTCCTGTATGCTAAGGCTTTGCCATTGTAAAAATGTTATTATTGAAAATGTAACCTTTCTTAATAATTATTATTCCCATCACGCAGAATTAGCTGCTTCAGAAAATGTTACCTTCAGAGATTGCAGCTTTTCGGGACAGGTGTCGGATTTGAATATAAGCTCATCTGAGGCAATTCAGATTGATATTTTAGATAAAGTACATTTTCAGGGTTTTACCTGCTATGATAATACAATGAATAAGAATATAACGGTGGAAAACTGTGTGTTTAAAAATGTATACAGAGGGGTCGGAACTCATAATTATTTTAAGGACTTATACCAAAGCGGTATAACGATAACAGGCTGTACCTTTGAAAATATTACGGATTGTGCAATATCGGCAGTCAATTTTGAAAATGTATTATTTAAGAACAATAATTATATAAATTGTAAATATTCTGTATTTTTGAGAGATAACGGCAAATAAACACTTGTCAATTTTTCTTTGATGTTATATACTTTTTATCGGAAAAAATATGATAATTTGTTTGGCAGGTGGTTTAATGCCGATTTCCGTTATGATAAAACCGGCTTCAAGCAACTGTAATCTTGATTGCAAATATTGCTTTTATCATTCCTTGGCAAATGAAAGAAGCGAATTTTCAAAGGGTATGATGAGCGATGAAACAGCCTACCGTATTGTTGACAGTGCCCTTGAATTTGCAGACGGTACAGATGTTTATTTCACTTTTCAGGGCGGTGAGCCTTTGCTTAAGCCCTTGGAATTTTACGCAGACTTTGCAGATTATGTTAGAAAGCATAACAATAAAAACAGCAAAATAAATTATTGCCTACAGACTAACGGCACACTTATTACAGATGAGTTTGCACATTTCTTCGCAGAACACGACTTTCTTGTGGGTGTATCCCTTGACGGTGACAGAGAGCTTAACCGCTATAGAGTATATTATGACGGCAAAGAGTCCTTTGACGATGTTTTAAGCGGTATTGAAAAGCTGAAAAAGTATAATGTTAAATTTAATGTTCTTTCTGTTTTAACAAAGAATACAGCGCTTAATTTCAGAAAGGCTTACCGATTTTTTAAAAGCAATAATCTTCGTTATCTACAGTTTATAATAGGCTTAAGACCGATGAAAAGCGAATATGACGAGGATATTTATATGAGCTGTGAGGATTACGAGTATTTTCTCACTAAAGGCTTCAATATTTATTATAACGACTATATGAGAGGGGATTATGTTTCTGTCAGAAGCTTTGATAATTATATTTCCCTTGTAAACGGCGGTAATGCCGAGCAGTGCGGTATGAACGGCTTTTGTTCAAATCAGTTTGTGGTTGAGGGCGACGGAAGCGTTTATCCCTGTGATTTTTACTGTACCGATGAATGGTATTTAGGTAATATTAATAAATCTTCCTTTGAAGAATTATATAAGCTGCCTAAAACGGCGGAATTTCTGAAAACTTCATTTAAGCTTGACGACAGATGTAAGGAATGTGAATACTTTTATATTTGCCGAGGCGGAGGCTGCAGAAGAAACAGATATGACAAGGATTACTGTGAGGCTTATAAAAGCTTTTTCTCCTCAAGTGAATTTAAAATGAAGCAGTTTAAAAAGTAGGTGTTTTAATGAAAAAATCAATTTGTCTTTTGATGTGTGCCGTGCTTTTGTGCATATCAATCACAGGATGTACAACAAACGGCGAAAAAGAAAAAGAAGATAATACAGAGACCGCTGTGAGCGATATAAAAATAACCTTTGATTCCCATTACAGCGATATGGGTGATAGTGCCGTACGTGCATATGAAAAGCTTTGCACTGCAGTTATCAATCACGAAACTGAAATTAAATTCAATACATCAATGATGGAAGACGTAAACCAGCTTTTTTATACAAGCTTTCCGCTTTATGTCCTTGTTGACGGTATGGAATTTCTTGAGGATAATACAGGTGTTTCAATTACTTATAAGTATGAATCGGAGGAGCATACAAAAAAGGTTAATGAGTTTAAAAATGCCGTAAATGAAATTATGAGAACCTGTGGTTACGGCTCTGTCGGAAATAATCAGTATGTACTGAATATCTATACATATATTGCCTCAAATGTAACTATTGATAATTCTGTTACGACTGTTATGGATACCGTTATAAATAAAAGAGGTATCAGCGCAACAATATCGGGAATGTTTGAATATTTACTGCTTCAGGCGGATATTTCCGCAAGTCATATTATGAATCTTGATTCAAATTCTATAGCAAGAATGATATCTATGGCTGAATTTAACGGCGGAACCTACTATTTTGATCCTGCTTCGGAAATAAATGAAAATTCAGGCTCGGGACTTGTTTATTTTGCTATGGACAGCTCAAGGGCTACCGTTTCATCAAATGATGAATTTGTGTTTACAGATAAAACAAAGCCCGAAGAAATTGACGACAATACTTATGATATGCTTGCAACCTGTACCTCCTATAAGGTTGAAGGAAATAAGGTAATTGCAGATTGCAAGGGCAATGACGATTTTGAGTTTATACTTAATTGACTTATATCAAAGAATTTGTACATTTTAATAAATTATACAAAAAAGGTGCAATTATTTGCATCTTTTTTGTTGTATTATTTTAAAATTTATGTTATTATAATTACATTATAATATTTCGTATCAGCGAAATTTTTTTGAAAGGGGTAATAGAATGGAAGAAAAAACTTCGCTAAAGGAAAAAGTGACCACTCTAATTGACAATGTCAGATACTATTGGAAGGAGCCTCCCAAGGGCAGATATATGTCCTTTAAGGAAATTGCTTCATATGCGTTTGGCGGTATCGGTGCTTATCTTATCTTATGTATGGGTTACACCTTCCTGCTTGGTTCTACCAATGTTTTTATAACAGGTACTATCGGTATCGGACCCACCGATATGTACATAATGTACGTTATTGCAGTATTATCGGGTATACCTCTTACAGCTTTAAGAGCAAATATTGTCGATAACACACGTAATAAAGCCGGTAAATACCGACCTTATTTGCTTAGAATGGGTATACCGTCTGTTCTTATATTTATGGGAATGGTTTGGTTCCCTTATGATAAGCTTGCGCTTATTGTCGGAAACGGTGAAATTTTCGGTAAGTCTGCATCTTATATTGCAAAATGTGTAGTTGTTCTTGTTTTCAACATTTTGCTCCAGTTCTTTTACTATTTCTTCTCCGATGCTTACGAAAATCTTATTCACGTTCTTTCACCGAATTCACAGGAAAGAGCAGATGTTGTTTCAATTAAGAGCATCGTATATTCTCTCGGACCGTCTATCGTGAATCTTTTGATGCCGATTATTGCTCAGAATATTTACCATACTAACCAAACAGATGTCCGTGTTTACAGACTCCTTTATCCGATTCTCAGCGTAATCGGTATGGGTCTTTTGATTATGGTTTACGCCAACACACAGGAAAAAATTATCCAGGCAAAAACACATGTTATTCAAATTAAATTTACGGATGCTATAAGGGCTGTTGCAAAGAACAAGTATTTCTGGATTATAGCTCTTGCAGGCTGGATTGGCTTCCTTGAAACAGCATATTCAAACATTCTTTACTGGCTCTATAACTATGGTGGTGCCTGCTCGGGTAATGTATATAGTATAATAATTACCCTTAACGGTAATGCAGCACTATGGGGTATGATTTTGGCACCGTTCTTCATTCGTAAATGGGGCAAGAAAAAGGTTAAGATTGTTGTTAATTTGTTAAACATTCTTTTTATAATTATGATGCTCCCATTCGTGAGTGCAGGTGTTGACAGTACAGGTAATTTGAAATCCTACATAATTTGGTGTGTTCTTCTTTGCCTGTATTTCAATGGTATCGTCGGTGCCTTTGAGCATATTCTTAATCCTTCGATTCAGGCTGATATTCGTGATTATCAGCAGTATAAAACAGGGGAGAGAATTGACGGCGCCTTTTCAGCAGTTACCGCTATCGGTAACGTTATCACACTTGTTACTGCCGGAATTCTTCCTGCCCTTCAAGAGCACTACGGTATGACAGCCGCTAACGCAAAGGTAGTTACTTCAAATACCGATATTATGTCAAGAATACTGCCCGGAAATCAGCAAACTATCGGTCAGATGTTAGCTGAGCAGACGGCAAACGGTCAGGATTTGTTTAATCCTTCAAATGCCTTGTATGACGTTCAAGGTACACTTATGCCACTCCTTAAGATTCTCATAATCGTAGCGGCTATAGGTGCTACAATGAATGTTATCCCTTATTTCTTCTATGACTTTACCGAGGTAAAGCAAAAGTCTATTGTAAGAATTCTTAAAATAAGAGCAATGTTTGAGGACTACGGAAACAAAGCCCTTGATAATCACGAGCTTGTTGAAGCCATTGACCTTGTAAATAACGCAAGAGAAATGTCTCAGAAAACACCTGTTGAGGTCTCTAAGGATAGCTATAAAAAAATCAGCGACAAGGCTGAGCGTAAAGCCGCTAAAAAAGCATATCGTGAAGCTATTGAGCGCAATGAAGAAATCAATATTTCAAAATTTGTATGTGCCGAGCTTGATAAGTTTTCATCGCCAAATGTTCTTCGTCAGGTAGAGCTTTATAAAGAGGTTTACGATCAGGGACTTGACGGAATTAAGAACATTGATGTTAATGCAGTAAAGGCAGAGCTTAAGGCTGCAAAAGCACTTCCGAAGAATACTCCGGAAGAAAAGGAAATGCGTTCTATTGAAATAGAGCTTGCTAAGAAGAAATTATCATCACACAAAAATTACGTTAAACATTTTGGCTCGGTTAATGAGTTCAAGGAGCCTGATATGAGCATACTTGATGATTTGTTTAATGAAGAAGATAAGTGTAATGAAACATTGGTTAGTCTTAATAAGATGCTTGCAGAGGCAAAGAAGAACAAGGATTCAGACGCTGTTGCAGATATTAAGGCTGATATTAAGACTTGGGAGGCTAAGCGTAAGGAAATAAGCAAGGCGTCTAAAGCAGAAATGGATAAGCATGCTTTGTTTAACCGTGCCGCAGATGCTTATATTACCTCAAGAAACTTCCTTGTTCAGCAGGAAAACTTCTCACACTTTGACGAGATTGCCGCTCTTTATGATGAGGCAAAGGCAAAGGCTGACGAGGAAGACAGAATTCACGCTGAGGAGCTTGAAAGAAAGCGTGCCGAGGAAAAGGCAGAGCTTGAAAAGCGTAAGGCTCAGAAGGCAGCAAGAAAAAATAAATAATATAATCTGATTAAACAAATAACCTCATTTCAGCATATTATGAAATATGTAATGAAATGGGGTTATTTTTTATGCAAAATTTATATATAAAGGTGGGTTCAATAACAAATGCCCAGCGAGGACAGCGCCTCCTGCGCTCTAAAGGCTATAAGTCACAAATAAGAAAGGCGGAAAACCCGTCAAAATCAGACGGCTGCGGATATGAGCTTTTTGTAAGAGCAAGCAGTGATGCTCCCGTTGATATTCTCGAAGCTAACGGAATTGAGATTAGAGGTGTTGAGAAAAGATGATTTATCTTGATAACAGTGCCACGACCAATCCCAAGCCAAAGTCAGTTATATATGCCTCTAATTCAGCAATGGTAAAAAACAGCTTTAACAGCGGAAGGGGAGGCTACAGACAGTCGGTGGATACATCAGGTGCAATTTTTACTGTTCGTGAAAAGCTTGCAGATCTTTTCGGCTTTGATGTACAGAATATCTGCTTTACGCAAAACTGCACCTACGCTTTGAATACTGCCATAAAGGGAAGCGTTAAAGAGGGAGACCATATTATTATTTCAAATCTTGAGCATAATGCCGTTGCAAGACCTGTATATAAGCTGGCACTTGACGGAATAATAACTTATGATATTGCAAATTTCAGCTATGATAAAGAAGAATGCGTAAATAATTTTAAGAAGTTAATTAAACCAAATACCTCAGTTATTGTTTGTATGCATGCTTCAAATGTGTTCGGCTGCCTGTTCCCGATTAGAGAAATAGGACAGCTTGCTAAGGAAAACGGTATAAGATTTATTGTTGACGGTGCACAGACCGCAGGCGTTATAGATATTAATGCAAAGAGGGATAATATAGATATCCTCTGTGCTCCCGGTCATAAAGGACTTTACGGTCCGATGGGTACAGGCTTTATGGCACTTGGAAATGATATCAAAATTGATACGATTATTGAGGGCGGAACAGGCTCCGTATCTACCGAAATGTCACAGCCCGATTTTCTCCCCGATAGATTTGAAAGCGGTACTCTTAACAACAGCGGTATTATAGCCTTGGGGTCTGCCGTTGATTTTGTTAAAGCAAACAGGGTTGAAAGAATTTTCAGCCACGAAGCGTCCTTAATTAACTATATCTACAGAGAAATGGACAAAAATAAAAATATTACTCTATATACACCGTCGCTGAATAATCATAATTCCGTTCCGATTCTGTCATTTAATTTTGGCGATTATTCATCGGAAAAGACGGCAATGCTTTTGGCAGAAAAGGGAATAGCAGTCAGAGCAGGATATCATTGTGCGCCTTTGGCACATTCTGCATTTAAAACAAGCGACAGGGGTACAGTCAGAATAAGCCCGTCTGTTTTTACGACACAGCGTGAATGTGAAATTTTTATAAACTATTTAAAAAAACTCGGATAAGTGCTTTATTTATTTCTTTTTCTGTGATAAAATAATAGACAATAATTAAAATAAGGATAGTGTATTATGCTTGAACAGATAAAAGACACTTTAAACAGAGTGCTCAGCGTATTTTCTACCTTTAGCTTTGCAGATTTTCTTGATATAGTTATGGTCGCTGTTATTATTTATATCTGCGTCCGTATTATCAGAGAAACAAGGGCAATGCAGCTTGCTAAGGGTATCATATTTATATTGATTGTTTACGGAGTGGTAAATCTTCTCGGAATGGAAGCGTCGGGGTATATATTTAAAACAATTTTTTCAAATATCCTGATTATTCTTGTAGTTATCTTTGGACCTGAAATCAGGAGTATTCTTGAACAGGTCGGTCACGGAACTACAAGCAAAAGCTTTAAATCCATAATCCACCCGGGAGTTGCTGTTGATATTGCCGAGCTTACTGAGGGTATTGAGGCAGTATGTAAAGCATGTGCTAATATGAGCGACAAGAAGGTGGGAGCACTTATATGCTTTGAAAATGATACCCTTCTCGGAAATGTAATTTCTTCGGGAACCGAAATTGATGCTAAAATTTCAAGTGCACTTGTTGAAAATATTTTCTATCCGAAATCTCCGCTTCATGACGGAGCAATGGTTATACGTGATGGAAAGGTATTTGCGGCAGGCTGTATTCTTCCGCTTACAAAGAAAACTGTTTCCTCCTCCCTTGGAACAAGGCACAGAGCGGCAATAGGTCTTTCGGAGGAAAGCGACGCAGTTGTCGTAATTGTCAGCGAGGAAACAGGCGCAATTTCAGTTGCAAAAGGCGGAGTGCTTCAGCGCAACATTTCCTACGGCGATTTGAGAGATATACTGACAACAGAGTTTTTACCTACAGGCTCCTCTGATGACGACAAGATTATTACAAAGCTTGTAAGGAGGATAAAGAAATAATGCCTGAAAATAATGAAAATAAAAAAGAGAAAAAAAGTAAGTTTTCACTGCGTAAATTAATTTATAATGATAAATATCTTATAATTTTTTCAATTCTTGCGGCTGTCGTTGTTTGGATTGCCGCATCAATGAATCTTTCCCCTGAAACGACAAAGACCATTACCGTGCCTGTAAATGTTGATTTCAGCGATTCTGCGGCAGAGCATTTGGGCCTTAAATGCTATGGCGATGAAACAATTGATGTTGACGTTACGGTAAGCTGTAAAAAATATCTTGCAAAGGATATTACTGCTGATGATATAAATGTTATTTTGCAGACTAATACAGTTACCACTAAAGGTAATTCAGAGGTTCCCATAAAGGTTGAGGCGGCAGGAGAGAATAATGATTTCAATATTACAAGCTATTATCCTACTGTATATAAGGCTTATTTTGATGTTGAAGCACAGAAAACCATGGATATTAATGTAAGCTATGAAAATAAGGATTTTATAGCCGAAGGATATATTATGGGCGAGCCGTTATTGAGCGAAAATACTGCGGTTGTTTCGGGCCCTAAATCATATGTTTCTCAAGTAAAAAAGCTTGTTTCCACCGTAAGTATTGATGATAACATTAAAAGCACCCAGTCAATTGATTTGACAGTTATACCTGTTGACAGCAGCGGCTCAACTGTTGATTACGTTTCTGTGAATACGGGCAGCAATAACTTAACCCTGACAATTCCCGTGCTGAAGGAAATGACGCTTAATGTTACTTCTTCATTTATAAATAAGCCTGAATCATTAGATGTGTCGGATTTTGTAATTACGTATAGCAAGGATACGGTTAACGCCGGCGTTCTTGAGGATGCAGGTATCAGCGAGGCAAATATCGGAGATATTGATTTTTCAAAGCTGAAGCCCGGGCTTAACACCTTTAAGTTTGACGTTTCAAGTTTGGAAAATATGGTTATTCTTGAAGATATAAGTGAAATAACTGTCAATGTCAGAGTGCCGTCAAGCTATGATCAAAAAAGTGTAAAAATTGATAAAGCATCTGTGACGGTTGCAAATATCCCCGAGGGATATGACGCAGTAGTTACATCTATCAGCAGTAATTCCGTTACTGTGGTAGGGAAGGAAAATTCACTTAATACCGATAGCTTGGGTGTAGGTCTTGTAGTTGACCTGTCTGCTTATGAAAATAATATAAGTACAGGCTCATCGGATTATACATTAACGACCTCACTTGAAAATTCAAAAAATTGTTGGGTATACGGTGATTATACTGCAAGGGTGACAATTACAAAAAAATAATAAATCAAAGGGGCTGTAAAAAAACAGCACTAATAAAAAATCGACTGCATTCTTTCCGAAA
>JBJFHZ010000047.1:0-13700 GCA_051894075.1 Eubacterium sp. | reverse complement strand
GAGAATTGCTGCCGTTAAGGAAGAAATGCAGAGTGATGAAGCCGTTTCAGCATAATTTCCTTTTCAGCCGGTAAAGTGTCACTCTATGTGGGTGGCACTTTTCTTTTGCGGTGATGTCATCTTTATGCGTATGTCACTAATGTCAGCTTGCCCGATGACTTTGACAAAATCCTGTCTGTAATGCGTTCTCGTGGTGTTTCCGTATCTATCATTATACAGAATATGGCTCAGCTCAAAGCCTTGTTTGAAAAGCAATGGGAAAGCATAGTCGGTAACTGTGATGAATTTCTTTATCTCGGCGGTAATGAGCAAAGCACACACAAATATGTTTCCGAACTGCTCGGTAAAGAAACCATTGATACAAACACCTACGGTAAAAGCTCAGGCAGGAACGGTAATTATTCAACTAATTACCAAATCAGCGGCAGAGAGCTTATGACACCTGATGAGGTGCGTATGCTCGATAACAAGTATGCAATACTCTTTATTCGTGGCGAAAGACCTATACTTGATTTGAAATACGAAATATTCAAACACCCTAAATTCTCTCTTACAGAGGACGGAGGAGCAAAGCCATATATCCATAATCCTATTGATGAAGATACAATGACTATTTCGTTCCCGAATATGTCGCTTAAAGATATTGACAGTATTGAGGTTGACGATTACGGATTTGAGCTTGTTGCAGATATTGACCTTGAAAAAGAATTTGAAATGGAGGAAAATTCAAATGAAAAAACTAAATAACGAAAAGAAATCTCCTTTAACAAAGGCAGATAAAAAATCAAGCAGAGTGCTTGCTGTAATTTCAGCATTCGTACTCTGTTTTTCTTGCTGTACTGTGGCTTATGCCGCCGATGATCCACTTGCAGTAATTAACAATCTTTCAACCTTTATCTTCGGACTTATCCGTGCCGTAGGTCTTATTATCCTCGGCTTTGGTATTGTGCAAGTTGGTTTGTCACTTAAATCTCACGATCCGTCACAGCGAGCAAATGGCTTTCTCACTCTTGCCGGTGGAGTAGTTATCACCTTCGCAAAGGAAATCCTTGATTTGATTGTTGAATAAAATTAAAAATCCAAGTGAGCAATAATTTGCTCACTTGGATTTCTACTGCTACTAAGATTATTTGAATTTATCACTTTCACGCTTTATTTCTTCAAGTTCTTGCAAAAGGGTAGCTTTAATTATGCTTTCGTTCATATTACCAATCCTGTTTTTTAACTGGTTATAATTATTATTGAATATAGCAATAGGTATTCCATTAGTAATCATCTCTCTTAATTGTTCCAAAGAAGTTAATATGTCATCATTTGAATAAATATATTCATTATATTGATTGTTGCCTTTTCTAAATTCGTTTTTCAATTGATTAATTTCAGAAATAATATAATCAAATGCAACATTTGAACTATCATCTTTTACATCATTTATGTTTGGTTTACTAATACTTAATAACTTAACTATTGAATTCACAATCCTACCTTCATTTAATGAATTATTTGTTTCAATTAAAAAATCTGCTAATTTTTCTTGATCTTCTAATACTTCTTTGTAATGCAATGAATTTCTATATTCAAAATATTTTAAAGGAGCTATATCAAAAATTGAGGGTGTATTTTCTTCTTGCACTAATACTGTTGGCTTATCAAAAGCTTGTCTAATACCGAGTTCAAATAAAACATTTGGATTAAGAGTACTTAAGTCGCATATGGCCATTTTTGAATTTAATAATCGTTTTAATATATCAATATGTATCAAGCTTGACCTGTTGAAATCATCTGCCCTTATCGGATTGAGTCCAGCTTTGATGCAAGCTGGCTTAAAGATATATTCACAAATCTGTTTGAAATGTCCAGGTATGTAAGTAGACGGATCAGATATCGGCATAATTAAAAAGCAATCATTGTTTTCTATTTCATCATTATAAATGATTTCATTTTCAGTTTCTTTTTTTGGCATATTAATACTCCTAATCTACTCTTAATACTAATAAACTATACAATGTATCATCAGTATCATTTTCAGACTGAAATTCAACAATACGATTAATTCGAGGAATGCTATCATAAATAACATCTTCAGAAAGTAAATTTCCTGCTAAAACAGGAACTCTTATGATTATTGTAGTTCCAGGTTTTGCCGACATTGCGATTTGGCGTAAAACATTCATTTTAGGTATTACGGTATTTGCAACAAAAATTGTTTTTACATCTCTATAATCATAATTTAAACCATCAACGATATCAAAACTAAGATTTGAAACTTTTAAACTATTTTTTAGATCAACAGCTTTTTTAATAGCTTCTGCACTATTATCAATTCCTATAAATGAAATATTGGGAAATTGCTTACAGTATACTAATAATGTAATTGGCAGACTTCCACAACCCACCATAATAAATTTATCAGATAAATATGGTCTTAACTTTTCTATTTCTATTTTTACATCATTATAGAATAATTTGTTAAATTCATCAGTTAAATAATTATTAAAATTATTGATTGATATATTACCGTGTTGTTGAGCAATTACTTTTTCATTTTCATCAAGTTCAACTATTCGTTCAAAGTAGTTTTCTGCATGAGTAAATTCAATTTTGTACTTTAGATAATTTTTATTATCATTTGTAATAAGATTATTGAAAGCAACCATTCTTCCAGATTCAACAGACTGTGACTCATTTAAAAATTGACGAAATTCAGCCATTATCTCTTTGAATTTAACTAAATCTGTATCTTGATATTGTTGAATCTCATTGTAATAGTTTTGAAGTTTATCAACCAAATCTTGTAATGACATTTTTTTACCTTTTTCTTTTGACCTTGTATACATATTTTATTCTCCTTGTTTTCATTAAGTTTATTAAAAACCTAATACCATCATAAATCAATAGATGGCGCTTATTTAATAAAAATCTCGTCCTAATTATAGAAAATATATCTAATGGAAAACAAATTATCTGTTAGATGATAAAACATACATAGTCCCAAACGGCGAGTCGACACCGTTTGGGACTTTTTATATATACAAATTTTTAAGAAAGGAGTGTCTTAATGTCAGATAATTGGGTAGTACAAAACCTTGAAAATGCCCTTGATACTTGGGATGAAAAGCTATCGGAAATTTGGGGATTGCTTACTCAATCACCGCAGGATTTCAAAGGCGGAGGAATTTGGGAGGTTATCGTCGATATTAACTCAGCAGTACAGGCAATCGCTTATGCGTTGCTTGTACTTTTTTTCGTTATAGGAATGGTAAAAACCTGTTCTTCATTTGTTGATGTAAAGAAACCTGAACACGCACTAAAACTGTTTATCCGTTTTGCCCTTGCAAAAGGCTTGGTAACTTATGGTATGGAGCTAATGCTTGCTCTTTTTGATATTGTGCAGGGTGTTATTTCAACCATTATGAATAGTGCAGGATTGGGAGCTAATTCCGATACAACCTTACCTGATGAAATGGTAACCGCTATTGAAGAATGTGGCTTTTTTGAGTCAATACCCTTATGGGCAGTAACCTTAATCGGAAGTCTGTTCATAACGGTTTTGTCATTTATACTGATACTTACCGTTTACGGAAGATTTTTCAAAATATATATGTTTACTGCTCTTGCACCTATTCCGTTTTCAACCTTTGCCGGAGAGCCTACACAAAATGTCGGCAGGTCATTTATAAAATCGTATTGCGGGGTTCTTCTTGAAGGAGCAGTAATCATACTTGCCTGCATCATATTCTCACTCTATGCGTCATCATCGCCACAGGTTGATACAGGTGCATCAGCAGTTACTATGGTATGGAAATATGTTGGAGAGCTTGTATTTAATATGCTTGTTCTTGTTGGAACAGTAAAAATGTCAGACCGCATCATTCACGAAATGATGGGAATGTAAATTAAGGAGGAATTTGTTTGGATATACAAATCAACAAAGAGTTTCGTGATTACAGCGAAACAATATATTTCGGACTTAATATGAGACAACTTGTTTTCTCTGCCGGAGCAGTAGGAGTAGCAGTTGGCTCATATTTTTTACTCAAACCGTATTTGAGTATGGAAACATTGTCTTGGCTTTGTATCATTCTTGCCGCTCCATTTGCCGTCCTCGGTTTTGTAACATATAACGGTATGACTGCCGAGCAGTTTATATGGGCGTGGCTGAAATCGGAGATTTTAATGCCTAAACGGCTTGTCTTTAAGGCTGAGGACAGACTACGCAGGGAAAGCAAGGACGCAATCAAGAAAAAGGAAAGAGAGGTTTTTAAGAATAATGAAAAGTCTTAAAAGAATGAGGAAAAACGAAAAGGAAAAATTCGTTATTCCTAAATCAGTACAAGATGTTATACCTATCAAAGCCGTCTATAAAGACGGTATTTTTCTTGTGGGTAATAATCTGTATTCAAAAACATTTAAGTTTACCGATATTAACTACAATATCGCAAGTGATGAAGATAAGCAGGAGCTTATGAAAGGCTATTGGGCGGTTATAAATTCCTTCGGTGCAGGTGTTACCGTTAAGATGACAATTAACAATCATCAGCTTGACAGAGCAGAATTTGAGAAATCTATTCTTCTTCGCTATGAATATGACGGACTTGATAACTACCGTAAGGAGTATAACGATATGCTCCTTGATAAAGCGGCTTTATCAAACTGCATAGTGCAGGATAAATACTTTACTGTAACAGTTAGCAAAAAGAGTATTGATGACGCAAGAGCATTTTTCAATCGTGTCGGCAATGACCTTACTGCAAGGCTTTCACGAATTGACAGTAAATGCCTACCCGTTAATGCAGAGGAAAGATTGCGTATTTTCCACAATTTCTACCGTTCGGGAGATGAACAAAACTACAACCTTGACTTTGAACTGCTCCAAAATCAAGGCTGTGATATTAAGGACTATATCTGCCCTGATTCAATGGACTTTGAAAACGATTATATGAAAATCAATGACAAGTATTGCAGAGTGATTTTCCTACGCAATTACGGAACATTTGTAAGTGATGATACAATCGCAGAGTTGACATCAATTAACAGAAATCTTATGCTTTCTGTTGATTTTCTTCCTACACCTACGGACGAGGCTACCAAAGAGGTTGACAAGGTGTTACTCGGTATTCAAACTGAAAAGGCAAACTACAACAGAAAACAGGTTCAAAATCAAAATTACGGTGCTACAAACTATGACCTTGAACAGCGTGAGGCTGAAATTCTTGAAGTCAAAAACGATATGCGAAACCGTGACCAAAGACTTTACAGCACCTTAATCACTATGGTAATTACCGCCGACACAAAACAGGAGCTTGACAATGTTACCGATACCGTATTTTCAATGGTATCAAACGGCAGTACGGCACAGTTTGCTATACTCCGTTATCAGCAGCTTGACGGACTTAATACTGTTTTGCCGTTTGGTGTAAGACGCATTAACTGTTTTAGGACTTTGACTACCGAATCTCTTGCGGCATTTATGCCATTCAACGCTCAGGAAGTAAGACACGCTCACGGAACATATTACGGACAAAACACAATAAGCGGTAATATGATTTTCGTTAATCGTAACCAACTGCTCAATGGTAACTGTATAGTTCTCGGTGTTTCCGGCGGCGGTAAATCATTCTTTGTTAAGGAGGATGCAACCTCGATTATACTTGCTAATCCTAATGCAGATGTGCTAATAATCGATCCTGAACGAGAGTACAACTTGCTTGTTAATGCTCTCGGCGGCGAGGTTGTCAATATTTCCTCAAATTCCGAAAATCATATCAACGCAATGGATATGAACAAGAACTATGAGGACGATAAAAACCCTATTGCCACAAAGTCGGAATTTATTATGTCACTTTGCGAGCAGCTTATCGGCGGCACAGTCGGGCCAAAAGATAAGTCTATCATTGACCGCTGTTGCCGCAATGTTTATGCAAATTACATTAAGAGTGGGTATAAGATTACACCACCGACATTAAAGGATTTTAGAGAGGAATTATTAAATCAACCTGAAACAGAGGCACAGGAGCTTGCTCTTGCTCTTGAGCTTTTCACAGACGGCTCACTTAATACATTTGCTCAACCGACCAATGTTGATATTAACAACCGCCTTATCTGTTATGATATTCTTGACCTCGGCGAGCAGCTGCTTCCTGTTGGTATGCTTGTGGTGCTTGATAATATTCTCAACCGAATTACATCTAACAGGACAAAGGGCAGAACAACATACATTTTCATTGATGAAATTTATCTGCTTTTTGCACAGAAATACACGGCTGATTTCCTTTACAGAGTATGGAAACGAGTTAGAAAGTACGGAGCCTTCGCAACAGGTATTACGCAGAATGTTGGAGATATGCTTCAAAGCAACACGGCAAGAACAATGCTCGCAAACTCAGAATTTACCGTTATGCTTAATCAAAACGGAAGTGATAGGCTTGACCTTTCAAAGCTCCTTAACATTTCGGATAATCAAACAGAGTTCTTTACCAATGTTCAGGCAGGACACGGCTTAATGAAAATCGGCGGGCATTTTGTGCCGTATGCTAACGAGTTCCCTAAAAACACAGAGCTTTACAAATTAATGACCACTAAACCGGGTGAGGCTTAACAGCCTCACTCGGTTTTTCTCAGGAGGTAGAAGAAATGAAAAAGAAATTATGCGTTTTTGCCCTTATCGTGCTGACTGCAATTTTTGCTTTCAGCACATATTTTTTACTCACTCAAAATATTGAGGATAAAAAACAAATGGACGATTTTGAAGAAATACAGGACATTGTTGACGATAACTCCAACGATATTTATTCTCTTGGTATTTACTCTGATTTATATGAGCAAAACAGTGATTTTATGGCTTGGATAAAGATAGAGGGGACAAATATCAACTATCCTGTAATGCGTTCAAAAGACAATCCTAACTATTATCTAAATCACAATTTCAACAAGGAATACTCTCGTTTCGGTGTTCCGTATATGCAGGAGGATTGCGATATGCAATCTGACAATATTGTAATCTACGGACATAATATGCAAAACAAATCAATGTTTAACGAGCTAACTAATTACAAGAGTAAACATTTCTATGAAAAGCATAAAAACATTATCATTGATACAGTTTTAGAGCATAGAGAGTATGAGGTTATTGCCGTTTTCAAAACTGTGGCCTACGAAAGCAACAGTTTTGAATATTATAACTTCGTAAATGCAAGCACAGAAGATGATTACAGAGCATACATTGAAAAATGCAAGGCTCTATCTCTTTATGACACAGGCATTGATGCAAAATACGGAGATAAGCTCATTACCTTATCAACTTGTGAGTATTCACAGGACAACGGAAGATTTGTTGTTGTGGCAAAGCTCGTTGATTAATGAGGTGGTTTTATGTCAAACATAAAGATTAAGCAAACGGCTGAAACCGTTATTAAGACCTCGGAGAACATAGGCATTGTCAATGAAAAAATAAAAGATATCGGTGTTCGTACAAAAGAAAAAATCAATAATGCCCCCGAGCAAACTAATTCAAACTCTCCTGAGCAGTACGCAGTTGAAAAGGTGCAGGAAAAAGCAAAAGACGGCGCAGATTACGCCGTCTATGAATTTAACCGCAAGGGCAGAAAAAGTGTTGCAGAAACAAAGAAAAATATTGAAACCGCAAAAATGACACTTGAAGATGTTAAGGCTCGTAGGAAAGCACAGCAGGCAGAACGCACAGTTAAGGAAACGCAAAATACTGTCAATGCAGATGTTACCTTCAGCTCGCAAACAGAAACACCGAAACCTCCTGTAAAAAATCCGCCAAAGCAGGCTAATAACACCATTAAAACAGGAAACGCACAAACCGTTAAGGCAACACAAAAGGCATCAAAAAAAGCAACAGAAAAAGCCTCCGCAAAAGCGGTTAAGAAATCAGCTCAAACAAATGCTATTGCAGTAACTAAAACGGCTGAAAAATCACGCAAGGCAGCAGAACGGTTAAAGCAAACTGCAAAGGAAACAAAAAGATTTGTTCAACTTCTTATTAAGTTCTTGAGCAAAGCACTTAAAGCGGCATATACGGCGGCTAAAAGCCTTGTATCTGCAGTTATTGCAGGCGGTTGGATATCTGTTGTGGTAATTATTCTTTTGTGTCTTTTTGCGGCTCTTGCAAGCTCGTTTTACGGTATATTCTTTTCAACAGAAACATCGGAAACGGGAATGAATATTTCAAGCGTAATTCAGGAAATCAATAATGAATATGACTCGAAAATTGATGAAATCAAGTCAAAAGGAAATTATGATGAGGTTGAGATAAACGGCATCAAGGCGAATTGGAAAGATATTCTCGCAGTATATGCAGTCAAGGTTACTACCGATAAGGATAATCCTATGGAGATAGCAACCATTGACGAAAGCAAGAAATCAATACTGCTAAATATCTTTTGGGATATGAATATTATTGATACCAAATCGGAGGAACGCACTAAAACAGAGGAAGTAAAATCTACCGATGAACACGGTAACGAAATTATAACCGTTGTTGAAACAAAAATTAAGGTATTAACAATTACCATATTAGGCAAAACGGCAAGTGAAGTAGCAAGTCAATATTACTTTGATGATGAGCAAAACAAGTACCTTGACGAGCTTATGAGTGAAAAGAACGATAGGCTATGGGCGTCAATCATATTCAATGTTGGTAACAACACAAGCAAAATTGACATTGGCTCGATAGACTTCGGTGATGAAACGGTAAACGATACTCAAAAGAAAATCGTAGCCGTTGCGACAAACTATCAAAGCTATGGTATTTCAGCAGGCTCCGGCTACTGTCAGGCGTGGGTGGCTGATGTGTACCAAGCCGTTACAGGCTCACGAGGCTCGGCTCATTGTGCGTTATGTGCCGCAGATATGTGGGCAGTATCAAGTGATTGGAGCAAGATACCTGTGGGAGCAACAGTTTACGGATATGCCTCCAACCCCTACGGTCATGTCGGCATCTATATCGGTAACGGACAGGTTATACACAACCTCTCCGGCACAGTAAAGGTGCAATCTCTTGAAAGCTGGGTTGAAGGTTTCAAAGGCTTTGCTTGGGGTTGGGAGAATAATAAGCACCTTGTATAAAAATATGCCAGCCGATTTAGGCTGGCATATGATTAATTAACAAAAATTTTAAACAGAAATATATTAATTTGGTACCCTATATGATAAGGGACCCCCATTTGCTAAATCAGCAGTGTCATTTGTTTTATACAACTTAATTTCAATATAGAAATAAGCTGTTACAGTTTTATTCGTTGAAAAGTTAATTCTGTTTTCCTTAGCATATTCATAAGCATAATTGGATTTTATGTCTCCATAAAACATAACCTTTGAATACTTATTAAATCCATTAGTTTCTATTGTAGTTAAGGAATCGGTGTTTAAAAGTGTTCTAAGATTGATGCATACTAAAAACGCATTTCTGCCTATTGCTATTTTGTCAGAATTCATATCAACAAATATTATTGATGAGCCGTTACGGAAAGATGTATGGCTAAGTGATTATATACTATTAGGAAGTGCAACATATTCAATATTAGAGATGGAAGAGGAAAACTAATCAAGATAAATACAGTCCTTTAAATCGGATGTTTCATTTATTCCGAGATGGGATAATGTTATGACACTATATGCAATTTACTGTCATCCATTTATTCATATATAACTTCGTGTATAGATTTAGGATCCTCAAAATTCCATGCTAAATAAACAAAGTTATTACTGTACTTATAAATATTCTTAAGTGTATGAATATTCTCTTCTGCATATATAGGTTCATTTGCTAAAGCACTGATATTTGTAATTAATAAAAAAAGTTAGTATAAAAGATGTTAACTTATTTATTTCATTTATAAACTTCTTATAAAAATTAAGATATATAATAAAAAGATTTACCATTATTAAATCCATTTATTAAAACAATTCATTTGAAAATGATGAATCAGGTATTTTAAATGCCGCACCTTCAACTTTGCTATTAGTGAATTGAAGATAATAGCAATCATCCGCACCTATATAAATTGTACCGAAGACACCCTCAGTACCATCAGTATATACCACTATAAGATCAGCAAAGGACGTTTTCATTTCAACACCTGGAACAGTTGCATTTTTTTCTGCATCTAATATTTCTTTTATACTATTTTCATCAAAATTTACATCAATCTTAAAGCCATTGTAATTTACATAAAACTTTTCAATCTTTTTTTCAGTATCTTTACTGGGTTTTGTTGATGCTTCTGTAACTTTATCAGAAACAATGTCAGTATCAGTTTCCTGTTCTGATACGACTTGATTATCGTCTTGTGTTGATTTTTCATTTTCATATGGTGTGTTATTACCGCAAGAGGCAAAAGCAATTGAAATAATAATACACATAATAATTAATAATACTTTTTTCAAAATTCTTCTCTCTTCTATATGTTCTTAATACCACTTTGTAACCCAGCCGTCTTTGTCAGTTGCAGGCGAGATTTCTTTTTCTGTTGTGGTAGTTGTTGTGTATTTTTGTGTAGTTGTAGTAGTATCAGGTTTTCTCTCTGATGTTGTTTCATCAGGCTCAAACTCAATATCATTGTCAGCATCAAAACTATCGTCTTCTGATAATTTTTCTGTTGCAGATTTAGTTGTGCTGCTTGTACGATCAGTTACATTTTCAATCGGCAGAACGGTTGTATGTTCATTAGTAACATATTTACCGCTTTTTTCAGTTACCGCTTTGCCGTTTGACTCTGTTTCAATTTCAGCGAATACACCCTGATTTTTTGCTGTTGTTGATATATTGCCCTCATCATCCGTAACTGGCTCATAATAATGCGTTGTGCCGTTACTGTCTGTAACAGCAGTAGTTGAAATCTCTTCACTACTGCTGTTTACAGAACAGGAAACAAAAATACTGACTGTAACAACTATAATTGAAATAATAAGTAATTGCTTTTTCATTATGAACCCCACGGAATATTTGTATCAGGTTCATTGCCACTTGTTGTAATTACATCAATTGTTTTGAATTCTTCAATTTCTGTCTGTGGTTTTGTGTAAAGTTCTTTCATTGGATTATACCCCTTTCTCTAATAAAGCTTTTACTTCATTTTTAGTGTTTTGGTCAATTTCATCATCAGCTATAATCTTTGTTGCAACATAATTGAAACTTCTTGTTGTAACAGGAGAATAGAAATACATACCGTCAATATTCACGTAAGCTCTTGCAGAAACATTATCGCCTAAGTTGTCTTTTGGTATATTTGTAAAGACTGCATTATAATATGAAACATCGCCTTCAATATTTCGTTTATCTGCTGTTCTTTTATGATTTTTAGTATTGTTATTTACTCTTAAACTATTGTTGATTTGAAAATCATTTAATCCTTCAAATGATTCATAAGTGTAAACAAATCCATAATTAATAGTATCAGCGTATTTTGCAAAATCAAAGCCAACACTGTTATCATCAAATTCAAAGCAGAAACGCAAGCCGTTATCCCGTGTACGAATTTGAGCACCCTTGCTTTCTGCAATTTCGTCACTGCTGATGTGGATATATCGGTCTTTATCTCCGTCTTGAATGGCAGCAGCAAGTCCTGCTGTATATTCGGGGCTTACAATTGTGCATTTGTAATCAGCATATTCCATTGGGAAATATATACTTACAAGCTTACCACTACAATATATAGTCGCATTACTTGGTATATCCGCATTAATGCTTTTTGCTGTTGGAGCAAAGACGGTTTTGAGATTTGTGCAACCTGAACATCCGCCAAAACTTGTTGCTTGTGGAATATAAATTGTTTCAAGATTTGTACAGTTATAAAATGCTTTTGCACCGAGCTTTGTTGTTTTTTTCAGCACAATCTCCTGTGATGTACAACCTTCAAAAGCAGACGCACCGACATTTGTACATTCAGGCAGATTTATTGTTTTGAAATATGTTCCTGCTAGTCCTTTATCGGCAACCCAATTAACGAATGACAAGTCTAAATCCTGTGTAAGTAATTTGCAGTCAAACAAGGCTTCCGTTCCTATATATCTCAAATCAAGGAAATTGATGTCAGCAAGCTGTTCACAGCCGTAGAAGCAGCGTTTATTTAAGTTGCAGATACCATTTGCAGTTATTGATTTTAGATTTGTATTATAAAATGCGTTATCACCGATTGTTGTAACCGTATCAGGTAGAACAATACTTTCAATATTGCTGTTTTTAAATATGTTTCCGCCTAACTCTGTCGGTACAATTCCGTTTACTACGTCGGGAACAACAAGATTTGTGTCATTGCCGAGATATGCTTTTATTATGCCGGAAGAGCCGCTTTTTTCAATTACATATTCGGACTCACCATCTTTTAAAATGTAATAATCAAGATAAGTAAATTTGCTGTGAAACGGTGTACCTGCTCTTGCATAAGCTGCAGCAATTAATCTTGTTGAGTCACTAACATCAATAGGTTCGGTATATTTTGCACCGTTCTCTTTTGTAGGCAAAGTGCCGTCTGTTGTATAATAAATATCTACAAGTGAATTTGCACACTTTAATTCAACGCTTATGTTGTCACGATATGCTCCGCTGATATAATTCGCAGTAACATCTTTGCATCTTGTGCCGTTTATGATGTTGGAAAAATTAACGATTCCTGCACCATAACGGTCATTATAGCAATCACTCTTTTTGAACGGTGTTGCAGTTGCAATAATTTCCTGCTTAACTTGTTCAGGCGTATAGTTTTTGTGTTCCATAAGAACATAAGCAGCAGCTGCCGATACTATTGGAGTTGCAAATGATGTACCATTAGCAAATGTATAAGCAGAGTTGCTGCTCATATCTGCAGTGTGAATATATTCTCCCGGTGCAGATATATCAATACAGCTTCCATAATTTGTAAACGAACAAGGCTTGCCGTAATAATTAGTTGCCGCAACTGTTATGACATTGTCAAATATCGCAGGTTCGTAATAGACTTCCGTACCATCATTACCGGCAGCCGCCACAACTGTTACACCCATATCTACAAGCTCACTTATTATTGTGAAAAGGCCACTATCAAAAAGTATAGAACAATTTATTATATCGGGCTTGTTGGGAAGCTGTTTGATGTATTCAAATGCTGATAATGCCATTGAGGATGTAGCTTTTCCCTGACTGTTATAAATCTTATAATTTGCAAATTTAACATTATTTGGTGTGCTTTTTGCAATAGCACCTGTAACATCTGTGCCGTGACCGTATGTATCCATTTCGTCACCGGTAGCTTCAGAACTGAAATCCAATTTCGTACGAACAACTCTGTTTTTGAATAATTCGTGGTTATAATTTATGCCACTGTCCACCACAGCAATGTTTATAGTTGATTTAGCCTTTAGTTTGTAGTAATCAATTGCAGAAACTGCGTCAGTTTCTTCATAAGCCCATTCTTCAGGCCAATTTGCATATTGCGGATAATCGTTGCTATTTGTGTTACATAGTGCAGCCACCGAATCATAGTCAACAGTATATCCTAAATTCTCGTATTGCGTCTTAGCTTTTTTAGCTGTTTTTTCATCTGCATACTGTAAAAAAGCATAGCCGAAACCGTAAACACTATCAACAGCACCGTATTCATTAACGATGTCATTAGCATTGACGATTAATCTTGTATAAATAGTTTTATCGTCATCTTGTGCTAAACTGTCATAATCGTCATATTCAGCACACATTT
>JBJFHZ010000046.1:0-56163 GCA_051894075.1 Eubacterium sp. | reverse complement strand
TGATATGCACAAGATACTTTTTCATAATTTTCTCTTTCTTAAGGAAAACTGTCGGTTCTGCCGGCAGTTTTTCTTTTTCAAAAAACAAATTAGTATTTGTGGAGATGTTGTTGAATGAAACAACCGTAGGGGCGACCATTGGTCGCCCGCTTGTAACGGGCTTGCACTGCAAGCCCCTACGATAGTTTGCTACAATAACGCATTAAAAATTCGTAGGGGCAGGTCTCTGTGCCTGCCCGAAATTTAAATTTTGCGGGAGGGGATGGAACCCCTCCCCTACAAAGCAACAACATTATTCACCCCAATAAACCCTAATTTATCATTTTTACACAAATACTTAAAAAATATTTCCTGCGGAGATTCTTTGGTTTTCTCTGACTATTTTCATTTGATTTTTTGCAGTAATCAAATTGTCGTGGAGGTCGTCGCTTTTTTCCTTTGCCATATCCTCAAGGGAATAGATTGTTGTCCCTGCTTCGTCAAGCATACCGTGGTCAATCATAGCTGTTAAAACAGGGTATTTTTTATCCCAGTAGTCAGTTAGTGCCTTGCAGGTTTCCTCTGCTTTTTTGAAATCTTCCTTATCGGTATATTCTATTGCCTCGTCTATCAAAGCAGTTGTCTCTTTGTAGGTGGTTTCAACCGTGTATTGCTCAAAAATACAAAGACAGATGCATAAAAGTAAGAGCCCTAACGCTAAATAAACTCTTTTCATTTTGTGTTCTCCTTATCAATAAGATACGTATTCCCGTTATCGTCTATGGTAAGGAGCATTATTCTTTTTACATCCTTGCTTTGCGTTTGTAAAATCAGTTCTATTTCGGAATCCTTAATTTTACATTCGTTGAAATATTCATTTACAGGCTTACCGTCCATGACAATGGCAATAGGCATACCCTTTTCCTCAACGGAAATACCAACATCGGCAGGTGTCAGGGGTTTGTTTTCGGCTTTAGGCAAAACGGAAATTGAGCCGTTTGTTTCAATGATAGCATCCTCAACCTCACTTAGATCAAATATGTCCTTTTGCCTTAATGCGTCAACTATATCGTCAACCGTAAAGCGCAGCTCCTTAAGCTTCTTTTGGTCAAGCTTGCCTTTTCTGATAATGAAAATCGGTCTGCCCTGAATTAAGTTTCTGAATTTAAGACTTTTCATTGAAAGCGCCGCCACAAGAATTTCAAGGCTGATAAAAAGCATTATGGGCACAAGGCAGTTTGCAAGGGGCATGGAATTTTCCTCAAGAGGAATAACCGCAATGGCACTTAAAAGAATTGTTATAACAAGCTCGTGGGGCTTTAATTCTCCTACCTGCCTTTTTCCCATAAGTCTTACTGCCGTTATAACAAAAAAATAAATAATCAGTGCTCTGATAAATGTTACTGTCATAATTATCACCGAATTTATTTTGTGAAAATAATATTCATTTATTTCAACAATTTGTGGATATACTATTTTCGGTGATAAATAATGGAAAAGCTGTTTTCCGATTATGAAAAGAACAAGAAAAAATTTAAGGATGATTTTAAGGATTGCTCCGATTTTCTGCTTAGGGAGGGAGAGGTCAGCGGAGTAAAATGCTTTTTCGCCGTAATGGACGGGCTTATTGATTCTCTCCAGCTAACCCAAATGATAGTGTCGCCGATACTGAAAAAGGAAATCGGATTTGATGATAATAAAGAGCTTTTTGACGAAATTAAGCTGAAGGTAGTAAATTCAGTTGAAATGAATGAGGCGAAAACCTTTGAGGACTGCTACTATTTTTTGATGAGCGGCTTTTGTATATTTGTCCTTGACGGTGTTGATACTGCTATTGCCTGCGGTATTCAGGGATGGGAAAAAAGGTCTATTGACGAGCCGTCAAATGAAAATAACGTAAAGGGTGCCAAGGAATGCTTCACCGAAACGCTAAATGATAATAAAGCACTTTTGAGAAAAAGGCTTAAATCCCACCACCTTAAGACTAAGCAAATAAAGCTTGGAAGCTCAGCACATACTGCCGTAGCCATTTGTTATGTTGACAACAGAGCAGATGAAAGGCTTGTCAGCGAAATTGAGGATAGGCTTTACAAGGCAAATTTCAATACTGTAGTTGATTACGGTGAGCTTGTACCCTTTGTTGATACGGATATAAAAACATTTTTTTCGAGCGTAGGGAATACGGAAAGACCTGACGTTGCCGTGTCAAAGCTTCTTGAGGGGAGAATTGTCCTTCTTGTTGACGGAACACCATTTGCAATATTTTTACCTGCACTGTTTTCGGACAGCTTTCAGTCTGTTGACGATTACGATAATCCGCCCTTTTACAGCGGATTTATAAGAGTGCTGAGATATTTCAGCTTTGTGCTTTCAATTTTTTTGCCCGGAATGTATGTGGCAATCGGCACCTTTCATCAGGAGCTTATACCCACAGGACTGCTTTTTACAATTGCCAGCGAGGAAATAACAACTCCTTTTTCTCTTATGACAGAGGCGGTTATGCTTCTTGTTTTGTATGAAATAATGAGAGAGGCAGGACTAAGACTGCCTAAGGCAATAGGCCACGCAGTATCAATTATCGGCGGTATTGTAATAGGCGAAACTACTGTTACGGCAGGGCTTATCGGAGCACCGATGCTTGTTGTAATCGCCCTTACCGCCATATCCTCATATGTGGTTTATCCTCTTTATGAAAGCGTTTCTGTTCTGCGCTTTATATTCATAATCGTAGGAGGCTTAACAGGTATGTACGGGCTCATTATCGGAGGAAGTGTATTGTTTATTAATATATGCGCTCTTAATCCCTTCGGTGTTCCTTATTCATCTCCCATATCTCCCCTTGATTTTAATTCGCTTGGGGATATTTTCTACAGAGAAACATGGAAAAAGCTTTCAAAAAGAAAGGTAAGAGTAGGCAAACTGAGAGGTGCAGATATTGATATACAAAAGAAATAAAATTTCTCCGTCAGGTCTGTTTTTTATGCTTTATATCAGCAGGCTTGTGGTAAGCCTTACAAATATTCAGTCTGTGACGCTTGGTACGGTTTCAACCGATATATTAATAAGCGTTTTGCTTTCGCTTGGAATTACTCTTGTGTTGAGTCTGCCTGCAATTTATTGCTATAGGCTTCATAAAAGTCCCTTTGATGTTAAATGGCTTGGACCTTTGTATTTTCTGTTTTTCATATTTATGGCAGGGGTTAATATCAGCAGATTTTCATATTTTGCATCAACTACCCTTAACCCCGAAACGCAGGCGTGGATATTTGCATTTTTTATTGCACTTTGTGCCTGCTACTGTGCAATGCTTGGTGTGGAGTCACTTTCAAGATTTTCCTTTTTTGCCTTTGTGCTTATGGTGACGGCTCTTCTTGTTATGATGATTTCAAATGTCAAAGGATATGAGGAAATAAACCTTTATCCCGTTATAAATAACAGTAAAGAGCTGATATTCAGAAACGCATTGTTCCTTGCCTCAAACAATATTGAAATTATTATTTTTCTGTGCCTTGCAGACAGAATTAACGGTGGAGCCGTCAAAAGCTTTGTTGTCTCCGTAACGGCATCAAATACCACTATTTTTGTGCTTTTGCTGTTTATGATAGCCCTGTTGGGCGACAGTGCTTCTCTCCAAAGCTTTCCGATTTACGCATTGTTTCAGCTTTCAAAAATCACAGGCCTTGAAAGACTTGACATTCTTCATATGTCCTTTTGGATTATGGCAATATTTGTTAAAACGGTGCTACTGATTTACTGCTCCTCATTATCCGTCAAAGCCTTTGATAATAAATATAAATGTATTGCAGGAGCAGTCGGAACGTTTTTGATATCACTTTTACTGATTGAAAGCGGTGCAAACTCGAATATTAAGCCTGTGATGATTATGGCTCCCTTTGCCGTTTTTTGTGTGATAATTCCTCTTTTGACGCTGATATTCAAAAAGAAAAACAGAGGTGATAAGCTTGTCAAAGAGCTTTAAATTAGTTGTGTTAATACTTGCATTTTGTACTCTTTTCTCAGGCTGTACAACCTCAAGGCACCTTAAAGACCTTGTAATTGTTGAAGGTATGGGAATTGACCAAAAGGATGAAAAGGTAAGCGTTACCCTGCAAACTCTTAATGTGGGAATAAATAACGGCTCCCAAACTCCGCAGGGAAATATGACTGTGAATACCGAAAAGGAAGGCTCGTCAATTACAGACAGCATAAATAATCTTTCAAAGTCCCTTTCAAAAAGAATTTTTTTCGGTCAGAATAAGCTGATCGTTATAGGAAAATCCTTGGCTGAAAATGATTTTACAAAAAATATAGATTTCTTTATGCGGTCTGCGGATGCAAGGTCAGACGTGGCTGTCTGTATATCCGACTCCAAGGCGAAGGATATTATTGAAAGTAAGGAAAGCGACGCCGCAGTGCCCTGTGAAAATATTCTTTATCTTATTCAAAATAACGAAAAATCAGGCCTTTGCACTTATATAACCACCGAGCAGATTTTAAATCTTTATGCCGATAAAACTTCGGATATTTTTATTCCCGTTCTTGAAAAGAAGAAAAAGGATAACGTCAGCACAAAGGGAATAGGGCTTTTCAGCAAGGATAAGCTTGTGTATGTTACCGACGACGAGGAAACAACAGGCTTTGTTATTTTAGCCGATAAAGCAAAGGATATTGCTATTGAGGCAAAGGATGATAAGCTTGGAAAAATCGGAGTTAAAATTTCCGAAATAAAATGTAAAAAATCTGCTGTTTGCCAAAACGGTACTGTTCTTTTCAGGGTTACTGTCAGTGCAGATATGATTGTTGATGAAATAGAAAAGGGCATAGGTGAGAAAATGACCCAAGAGGATTTAGGAAGAATCTGCACCGATGTTGAAAAAAGAATATCCGAATTATGCAGTAAGGCATTTTCCGCCTGTCAAAAATATAACAGCGACAGCGTAAGATTGGGCGAACAGCTTGCAAAGGATGATCCTGACGCCTACGGTGCTGTGAGCGATAGCTGGGAAAAATATTTCCAAAGCTCAAAAATAGAAGTAAATGCGAACATTCATCTTAAAAAAATCAGCGATAACACCCAAGTAGAGTAATGCATTGCCTGAATATTCCCACTAAATCGCTGCCGTCGCTTTTTCCTGTGTCTGTAAAGCAAATAATTACAGGAACGATTATTGTCAGCACAAAAATGATTGCATATACTATCATAGCCTTTTTCAAAATCTCATCTCCTTGACTTTATATTTCTATTTATGTATAATAAAAAATAACTTTACTTTTAAAGTGCTATTATTAATTGTCTGTTATTACAATACTATGTTTCAGGAAAGGAGTAATATGTATGCCGACAAATTATATTTCACCGATTTCAATGGACGCCCTTTCAAGCTTATGCTCTGAGCTTGACAAGAATAACTCTATCAAGCCAACTGATTTTGAAAAGTATCATGTTAAAAGAGGTCTCAGAAATGAGGACGGTACAGGCGTTATGGCAGGGCTTACCCGTATCTGCTCTGTTGAGGGATATTATATACTTGACGGTGAGAGAATACCGAAGGACGGTAAGCTGTCCTACAGAGGATATGACATTAACGATATCGTAAGCGGTTGTATTAAGGATTCACGCTTTGGATATGAAGAGGTTGTATGGCTTCTTCTTTTCGGTAATCTTCCTACTGAAACTCAGCTTTTGGGCTTAAGAGAGGTGCTTGCGGAATGCCGAGCTCTTCCCGATGAGTTTGTTGAGGACGTTATAATGAAAAACGCCTCAAAGGACATTATGAATAAAATGGCACGTTGCGTAATGACACTTTATTCCTTTGACGAAAATCCCGATGATACATCTATTCCGAATGTTCTTCGTCAGTCGTTACAGCTTATTGCTCAGATGCCTACAATTATGAACAGCGCATATCAGGTAAAGCGTCGTTCCTTCAATAACGAATCAATGTTCCTGCATCCTATCAGAAAGGAGCAGTCAACGGCAGAGTATATTCTTAATCAGCTTCGAGCAGATCAGAAATTTACTGACGAGGAGGCAAAGCTCCTTGATATTTGCCTGATGCTTCACGCTGACCACGGCGGCGGTAACAATTCAACCTTTTCAACAAGAGTTCTGACCTCCAGCGGTACCGATACATATTCGGCTATAACCGCAGGCTTCGGCTCTCTTAAGGGTCCCCGTCACGGCGGTGCAAATCTCCGTGTTGCTAATCAGATGAGGGAAATTATGGAGTCTGTTCCCGATTCAACAGATCCGTCACAGGTTAAGGATTATCTTGTTAAGATAATGAAGAAAGAGGCAGGAGACGGCTCGGGACTTATCTACGGTATGGGACACGCTGTTTATACCAAGTCAGACCCGAGAGCAGTAATCCTCAAAGCAAGCGCAAGAAAGCTTGCCTGTGAAAAGGGCTTTGAAAAAGAGTTTAAAACTCTTGAAAATATTGAAAAATTAACGCCTGAGGTATTTGCGGAAATCAGAGGCGTTGACAAGGTTATGTGCGCAAATGTTGACTTGTATTCGGGACTTGTATATAAGGTTCTCGGTATTCCCGAGGATTTGTTTACACCGCTTTTTGCAATTGCGAGAATTGCCGGCTGGTGTGCACACAGGCTTGAGGAAATAACCTCAGGCGGAAAAATTATGCGTCCTGCATATAAAAGTGTCAGCAAGTCAAGAGAATTTGTAAACCTGCTTGACAGGTAAAAAGTTATGATGATACAGGAGTGGGAAAAGGGTGAAAAAAGTCCGTTCAAGGCTTGATTTGTTTATTATTGCTTTACTGTCAGCTACAGGCTGCTTTCTACGCCTTTTTCAGCTCCTTAGGTATACGGATAAGAATACGGGACTTGTTACATCAAACCATATCCTTTCGTATGTTATTTACGGACTTTTTGCAGTAAGTCTTGTATTTTCTTTACTATATTCATTTAATGTGAAGAAGCGAAAAAATATATTGCTTTCGGCAGGAAACAAAAAGGTGTGCGTTTTGCTTTGCCTGCTTGGTGTCGCATATTTCTGTGATTACATACATCAGTGTATCAATTTGTACGGCTACATAAGTGACAGCAGCTATGTGGATTTTAATTATGCGGCTATTCTTGCTTTGTCGGGAATTGCGGCGCTTGTAAGCTGTTCTTATGTTAATATAATTATTATGCTTGTACAGGGCTGTAATTTCGATTGCAGACGGCTTGGATTTTTCCATTTTGTGCCTGTAATTTGGGCTTTTTTGAGAATGATAATTATTATGATGAAGATTGTTGATTTTAAGGAGGATGTGGAAAGCTTCTGCGAATTTCTGTTTCTTACTGTTTTTATCTGTTTTTCATTTTCGGTTATATCGGCTGTTGACAGAAAGGATAAGTCAGTATCGCAGATTTTTACAGTGTTTGGACTGATGACCTTCTTTTCTTCATTCGTAATTGCTCTGCCAAGAATTTTGGCCGTGCTGACAGGCAGAAGCTTTATGATTTCCGACGCTTCCTTTACACCGATTTTATATTTGATCGCAGGCTTGCTTTCTGCAACGGCGGTTGTCAGCGTTACGGAAAAGGATGAAATCATTTTAGAATAAGTACTAAACTAAATATTGAATAAAAAGGAAATTCAACTTTGTTTTTTGATAATTTAAAAACGATTGCGCTTCAGGTTTTCATACTGTATCTAATTGCAGGCGTTGGCTTTGTCACCGATAAAACAGGTATATTCAAACAGTCTGACGGAAAAAGACTTATTGATTTGCTTTTCAATGTTATTTTGCCTATAGCAATTATTCATACTTTTATGACAATGAAGTATACAAATGAGCACGTTAAAGGAATTTTTGTTGCTTCGCTATGTGCCTTTGCCACCCATATTTTCGGTATGCTCCTTTCAAAATTCACCTTCAGAAAAAGAAGCCTGAAGGAAAGGGGAGTTTACCACTATGCAACGGTGCTTTCAAATGCGGCTTTTTTGGCTTTACCCCTTGCAAAAAGCGTTATCGGTGAAGAGGGTATTTTTTATTGCTCGGTGTATGTTGCCGTGTTTAATATAATAGCGTTTACCTGGGGAATAAGTGAAATCTCAGGCAGAGAGGCTAAAATTAATCTTAAAAAGCTTATTTTTAACCCCGGCTCAATTTCGGTTATAATCGGTCTGCCGCTATTCTTTTTACAGCTTAAAATACCCTATTTCATTGAGTATCCGATGGAGATAATAGGTAACTGTAATTCTCCTCTTGCAATGATAGTTTTCGGAACATTTTTGGCAAACTCAAATTTCAAAAATCTGTTTGTTAAAAAGGAGCTTTATTTTGTTTCTCTGCTGCGTTTGGTGATAATACCTCTGTGTATGCTCGGTCTTTTCAGACTTTGCGGAGTGAGAGGGGATTTGCTGACTGCTATGATTATTTCAAGCTCTGCTCCCACAGCAACGAATACTGCTATGTATGCTGCAAAGTATGATAACGATACGGCTTTGGGCTCGGAGCTGGCGGCTCAGTCATCGGTGCTTTCGGTAGTCACAATGCCTTTGATAGTGGCGCTTGCATCTGTTATGTGAATATGATAGAGTTATGTAAATGGTTTAAAAATTTTTAATTTCTTATTTGTAAATTTTGTTTGAAATTAATGGACTTTAGTTGAATTACCCCTTGGTTTTCTATATAATTTATTATGAGAGAGATTTTGTGAGACAGACCTAAGAAAAATTACAAAGGGTGATTAAAATGAAATTAGCAATAGTTATACTGTCGAATAAGGATTTGCCGAAAGTTCTTGCGGCAACAAGTACAGAGGGCTATCCCTCAACAAAGATAGCAACAGCAGGACAGTTTCTTGAAAGCGGTCAGACCACCGTTTTGTACGGGGTTAAGGACGAAAAAGTAGACGACCTGCTTGATTTGATAAAAAATAACGTCACAAAAAGAGTAGTTCGCCGTGAAGGTGTTGAAAGCACATTAGAGGGTTCTCTTTTGAAACAGCCTGTGGATGTTGAGGAGTACGGCGCAGTTGCTTTTGTGATAGATGTAGAACAGTTCAGAAAGCTTTGATTTATGAAATTTAAGAATTTTATCGGTAATGAAAGAGTAACCGAACAGCTTGGAGCACTTATGGATTCCGGACGCTTTCCCCATGCGATAATTATTGAGGGTGAGTCGGGATTGGGAAAGAAAACTCTTGCCCGTGAATTAGCGGCGGCGCTTGTTTGCAGAGGGGAGGAAAAGCCCTGCTATGAGTGCGGTCAATGTAAAAAAGCGATGGGAAAAATTCATCCCGATATTTTTGAATATATTCCGTGCGGTACGGCAAATTCCTTTCACGTTGATACGGTTAGGGATATTATAAACGACGCTTATATGCAGCCTAATGAGGCGGATTTTAAGGTTTATATTCTTGCAAATGCTGAATGTATGAATGCCTCTGCACAGAATGCTCTTTTAAAAATTCTTGAGGAGCCTCCTGCATATGTGGTATTCATTTTGACGGTTACCTCCAAGAGTGCGCTGTTAAGCACCGTGCTTTCCCGTTCTGTTACAGTAGCACTTGAGGGCGTAAACATAGCGGAGGGTGCAAAATATATTTCAAGCCGTAGTGCAGATATAGATTTCAGTCAGGCTGAAAAAACTCTTGAAACCTTTAACGGTAATATCGGAAAGGCTGTTGACAGCCTTCAGGACACAAAAACTGCGGAGCTTGTGGGAGTGTGCAACGATATTTGTAAGGCTCTTGCAAACGGAAATGAGTATGGCATTTTAACTGCCTGCTCTGTATTTCAAAAGGACAGGCAGTCAATATCCTTTGCCTGTGATTTGCTTAAAAATATATTCCGTGATGCTTTAACGGCAGGTAACGGCTGTGAATATATTTCAGGTCAGCTTGAAAGCGCCGAGCTTTTGAGGTCACGTTTGACAAGACAGAATCTTTTAAGACTTGTTGAAGCTTGTGATGATTTAAAGAAAACTGCATTAATGAATGTGAATAATTCACTGGTAATAACAAAAATCTGCTATAGCCTTAAAAATGCTGTGGTTAGGCAATAAAGAGTAAATTACGGCTCGGATTACTCTTCATTGTCCATATAGGAGGATACATAATAATGGCAATGGTTGTCGGTGTTCGTTTTAAAGATACGGGCAAGGTATATTATTTTGACCCAAAGGGTCTTGACATTAAAGAAGGTCAGGTTGTAATAGTTGAAACTGCCAAGGGAATAGAGAGCGGAACCTCGCAGTATTCCCCAAAGGAGGTAAGTGACGAAAGCATTACAACCGAGCTTAAGCCTGTGCTCAGAATAGCAAACGACGATGATTTGAAAAAAATAGAAGAAAATAAGGTTAAGGAAAAAGAGGCTCTGAAAATTTGCGAGCAAAAGGTTAAGGAGCATAACCTTGAAATGTCCTTAACAGGTGCCGAATATTCCTTTGACGGCTCAAAGGTGGTTTTCTATTTCACCGCAGACGGTAGAGTCGATTTCAGAGAGCTTGTAAGAGATTTAGGCTCAACCCTGCATATAAGAATTGAGCTTCGCCAAATAGGTGTCAGAGATGAAAGCAGAATGCTGGGCGGTCTGGGTATATGCGGCAGACCCTTCTGCTGCTCCACATTCCTTGATGATTTTCATTCCGTTACTATTAAAATGGCAAAGGATCAGGGGCTTTCTCTTGCTCCCGGTAAAATCAGCGGTACCTGCGGCAGACTTATGTGTTGCTTGAAATATGAGCAAAATTCCTATGAGTATTTGCACAAAATCACTCCTCCGAAGGGAACTGTTGTTGATTGTAATGAGGGTAGGGGAACTGTTGTTGATGTTTCGCTTTTAACAGGGATGTTAAAGGTTCAGCTTGATAAGGCTCCTGACGGCTTACCTGTTGTTGTTGACAGAGAAGATGTTAAAATTGTCAGACAGAATAAATCAGCCGAGGACAAAAAGAACAAAAATTAATTATCAAAATCACTTGATTTTTTTTGTATATACTGTTATATTAAATGAGAAGTATGGTGTAGGAGGTGTAATGATGGCTTACGCAATTTCAGACGATTGTATTTCATGCGGTGCTTGTGCAGCAGAGTGTCCGGTCGGCGCTATTTCAGAGGGTGACGGCAAGTTCGAGATTGATGCTGATACATGCATTGAGTGCGGTGCTTGCGAGGCAGCTTGCCCGGTTGGAGCTCCTGCTCAGGCGTAATTTAATACATTATTAAAAGCGTACTTGATATTTGTCAAGTACGCTTTTTCTTTGCTTCTTCTTTATGAGATTTTGATGATTTCGTTAAATACGGCGGTCATTTTTTTGCTGATATTAAGGTCAATGTGAAGTGAGCCGAAGTACCAGTGCATATAGCCGACGTTTTTGAGTATTTCCTGAAGATAGGTGTTAAGAGGAGTTATAATAATATCCTTATTAGTTCTCTGACGTAGAATATCCTTTGCTATTGTGGGAGCCTCGTATGTGAGAATGTAATTGATATTTTTATCTGTATCTTTTAGATTTTCTACTCCGTTTCTCAACTCTTCAGCACTTGGAAGCTCTGCCTCCCACCAGCTTACACCGTTTTCACGCATATATGCGTCGTCGCTTTCTCCGCCGCCCATAACGAAGAAGGTCTTACCCTCAAAGGTGAAAATTTCGCCTCTCATAAGGTGGTAGATATTGTCGGCAATTTTGTGGGTGTTTCCGCCCTTCCATCTGTAAGGCTGATAGGAATTAAGAATATCAAAATTCTCGTGGGCACCGTCAACAAAGCAGATGGTGTATTTTCTCTTTTTAAGCCACTCAAGATTTTTCTTTTCCCTGCTGTCCTCGGGATTCCAGATAAAGCCGAAATCACCGCAGACAATTAGAATATCCTTTTCTCCTAATTTGGAAAGCTTCGGGTTCTTAAAGCAGGAAATATCCCCGTGAGTGTCACCTGTTAAATAAATCATAGTGTTTCTCCGAAAAATATATAAATTAGTCTTTAAAATGAAGTAAAAAGATGTTAAACTATATACTATAATATATTTTTATCCAAAAGGTGTCAAGTCTATGAAAAAAACACTTTCTTATATTTTAACATTACTTATTATTATTTCTTCGGTATTTTGTATTCCTTTTGACGCACAGGCGGCATTGTACGAGCCTGACAGAAAAATTTATGCCGAGGCTTATATGCTTATAAATCTTGATGATGATTCGTATCCCGTGGTTGCCGAAAAAAATGCAGACGAAAGGCTTTATCCTGCGTCCCTTACAAAAATTGTTACGGCTATGGTAGTTCTAAACAATGTTAAGGATTTGAACGCTACAACAAAAATGAGCCAATCTGCCTTTGATGCAACCTTAGGAACAGGCGCACAGGTTGCAGGAATTAAGGTTGGAGAAGAAATTACAATAGACAAGCTTCTTTATCTTACGATGGTACATTCTGCCTGCGATGCCTGTCAGGTCCTTGCCGAATACGTCAGCGGAAGCATTGATGCCTTTGTGGCGGAGATGAATAAGTGGGTGCAGTCTATAGGCTGTAAGGATACTAACTTGGTAAACCCTGACGGACTTCACAACGAAAATCATTATACAACTGCAAGAGATATGTCGATTATCACTCTTGCTGCTCTGAAAAACCCCGATTTTGTGCGCTATTCCACAGCCACAGAGGTTGAATATGACGGTATGACCCTTCATCATACTAACCTTATGTTAAGTCCGGGCTATGTGACTTATTATTATGAATATGCACAGGGAATTAAAACAGGCTCCACCGAGGAGGCAGAATACTGCGTAATAACAAAGGCCTCAAAGGACGGATATAACTATCTTGCCGTAGTTATGAAATCCCCACAGCAAAAAATTAAAGGTCAGTCCTATTTGACAAAATGCTCCTTTGTTGATGCAAAGTCGCTTTTTGAATGGGCATTTGACAGCCTGAAATATACTACCCTTGTCAGAAAGGACGAGGTTATAAGCGAAATTGCCGTTGAGGACGGAAAAAATGCAGACAGCGTTCAGCTTGTTGCAAAGGCTGATACAAACGTTATAGTGCCTGCCGGTCTTGACAAATCTGCAATTATATATGACATACCCGATAAGCCCGAAAGTGTTAAGGCACCTGTTAAAAAAGGTGATACGGTATGCTCTGCAAATGTGATTTACGGTGATGAAATAATAGTAACCGTAGAGCTTACGGCGGCAAAGGATATTGAGCTTTCAACTTTCTTGAAAATAATAAATGCAATTAAAAAATTCTTTTCTCTTACAGTAGTTAAGGTAGTATTAATTGTTCTGATAATTCTCCTTGTAGGATATGTTTATCTGCTTTACCGCAGTATGAAAATTAAAAAGAAAAAGGAAGCAAAAAAGCAGGCAAGACATCAAAAATATGAAAGCGACGGGCCGGACGATTTACCTCCTCCTGTCAGAAGAAGATAAAATATAGACAAACAGGAACTTTTATTATATAATTTCTTCGGTGATACAATGAAGCAGTATTTAGAAGTGGGAAAGCTTAATAATACCCACGGAGTTAAAGGCGAACTGAAAATGCTTTTGTGGTGCGATGGCATAGATTATATTAAGCAGTTTAAAACCCTTTTTCTTGATTCGAAGGGAGAAAAGCCGCTGGAAATATTATCTGTTCGTCCCCAAAAGGATATGGCTATAATTAAATTTAAAGGTATTGATACTATTGAGGATGCCGAGAAAATAAAGGGACGTGTTCTTTACGGCAACCGCGATGATGCCGAAATCGAGGACGGCGCAAACTATATTGCCGACCTTATCGGCTGTTACGTGGTTGATGCTGATACTGAGGAGGAGTACGGCAAGGTTGTTGATGTGATAAATTACGGTTCCTGTGATATTTACGATACGGAATCATGGGGCAAGCATACTTTGATTCCTGCAATACCGGATGTTGTCAAAGAAATAAATATTGAATATAAAGTAATTAGAATAAAACCTATGAAAGGATTATTTGATGAGGATTGATATTCTTACTCTTTTCCCTGATATGTGCAATGCAGTTTTGAATGAATCAATTATCGGCAGAGCAAGAAAAGCAGGAAAGGTTGAGATAAACTGTATAGATATACGTGATTACACCCTTGATAAGCACAGAAGGGTTGACGACAAGCCTTATGGAGGCGGTATGGGAATGATAATGGCACCACAGCCGATATATGACTGCTTTCAGTCCTTGTGCAGTGAAGCAGGAGAAAAGCCTCATTTGATATACCTTACTCCTCAGGGAAGGACTCTTACACAGGAAAGGGTAAAGGAGCTTTCAAGGCTTGAGCATATTGCCCTGCTTTGCGGACATTATGAGGGCATAGACGAAAGAGTTATTGAGGAGCTTCAGCCTGAGGAAATATCAGTAGGGGACTACGTTTTAACAGGCGGAGAGTTGCCTGCACTAATTGTTGCAGATTCGGTTTCAAGAATGCTTCCCGGTGTTCTCAGCGACGATGAGTGCTTTGAGGAGGAAAGCCATTATAATTCTCTTCTTGAATATCCTCAGTATACCCATCCTGCCCAATGGAACGGCAGAGAGGTACCGGAGGTTTTGCTTTCGGGACATCACGCTAATGTTGAAAAATGGCGTAGGGAAAAATCACTTGAAAGAACTTTGGAAAGACGCCCCGATATGCTTAAAAACGCTGAACTGACAAAGAAGGATAGGGAGTTCTTGTCGAATATCAAAAAAGATTAAAAAAATATGTGTAAATTGCACAAATCAGATTAATTTATTTTGTTTGAAATTTACAAGTCAAACGAACTTGATAATAATTTATTGACCGAATCAAATTTGGTGGTATAATATGTAAAGAACAAAATAAAAATAATTAAACACACTATATATTGTATTTTAACTGATTGAGAGGTTATGGTTATGTTCGTTAAAGATGTTAAGGTAGAAAATCAGGTTGGTCTTCATGCTCGTCCGGCTACTTTCTTTATTCAGAAGGCAAATGAGTTTAAGTCATCTATCTGGGTTGAGAAAGAGGAAAGAAGAGTTAATGCAAAAAGCCTTTTAGGTGTTCTTTCACTTGGCATTATGGGCGGAACGGATATCCGCATCATTGCTGACGGTTCAGACGAGGAAGATGCAGTAAACGGTCTTGTTGCACTTGTAAAGTCAGGCTTTACAGATTAATTTTTGTCGTTTCGTATCGGCACAGTATTGCTTTTTGCATTACTGTGCTTTATTTTTTTGTATTTGTGTGATAATATATCAGCAGAGAATATTAACGGAGGGTGATATTGTGACTGAAAAGGAGCTTCGCAAAAAGGCAATGGCATTGCCCCTACAGCCCGGCGTATATATAATGAAAAACAAAGATAAAAAGATTATATATATCGGTAAGGCTAAAAAGCTTAAAAACAGGGTTTCCTCATACTTCGGCAGTCATTCAAATCATTCTCTCAAGGTTATCAGAATGGTTGAAAATGTTGACGATTTTGATTACATTCTCTGCGATAGCGAGTTTGAAGCACTTGTTCTTGAATGCTCTCTTATCAAACAGCATCAGCCTAAATATAACATTCTGCTAAAGGACGATAAGGGTTATAACTATATAAAAATCACAAAGGGCGATTTCCCTAAAATCAGTGAATGTAAAAGGATGGATGATGACGGCGCATATTATATAGGACCGTATACGTCAACCTTTTCCGTAAAGCAGGCAGTTGAGGAAACTCTGAAAATATTTAAACTTCCAAGATGTAACAAGAATTTTCCCCGTGATTACGGCAAAAGCCGTCCCTGCCTTAACGGATTTATGGGGATTTGCTCGGCTCCCTGCGCAGGAAGAATAAGTCAGCAGGAATATGCAAATAATGTTAAAGACGCCATATCCTTCCTAAAAGGCGGCAGTGCAAAGGCTGTTAAAGAAATGGAAGCACAGATGCTTGAGCTTTCCGAAAATCTGCAGTTTGAGGAGGCGGCAAAGCTCCGTGACAGAATAAAAGCAATCAAAAATCTTGACGAAAGACAAAAGGTTGTATCAATAAATGTTCCCGAGGAGGACGTTTTTGCCCTTGTAAATTCAAATAAAAAAGCCTGCTTTGAGGTTATAAGATTTGAACACGGCAAGCTGACGGATTCTGAATTTTGGATAATTGATTTAGTAGAGGGTTTGCCGCGTTCAAGATTTGAGCTGATAGAACGCTATTATTCAATGCGTGACAGAATACCGAGCAGGATAGCGGTTGACGGAGAGATTGAGGACGAGGAGCTTTTAAAGGAATTTCTCGAAAGCAAAAGACAGAAAAAGATTGAGTTTATCCATCCGCAAAAGGGCGAGCACCTTTCAATTGTCAATATGTGCATTTCAAATGCAAATGAGCATCTTGCCCAAAAGCAGGGCAGACTCGGTAAAGAGCTGGCGGCACTTGAGGAGCTGAGAGATATACTTGGACTTGAAAAGATGCCTGAGTATATTGAATCCTACGATATTTCCCATACCTTCGGTGCAGATAACGTGGCAGGTATGGTCGTTTTTCACAACGGCAGACCGATGAAAAGTGGCTATAAGCGTTTTGCAATAAAAGGCTTTGCAGGTCAAAATGATGTGGGCTCAATGCAGGAGGTCTTAACAAGACGCTTTAATCATTACTACAATGACGAGGAGGGCAGTACCTTTAAAATTCTGCCTGACCTTATACTACTTGACGGCGGAGAACCGCAGGTCAATGCAGTATTGCCGGTTATTGCTTCAATGGGGCTTAACGTTCCTGTTTTCGGTATGGTTAAGGACAGTAAGCACAGAACAAGAGCAATCGCAGTAAACGGCGGTGAAATTGAGATAAACTCTCACAGAAAGGTATTTACCCTTGTGTCAACGATACAGGAGGAGGTGCACCGCTTTGCTATTTCATATCATCACAATAAGCATAAAAAAAGCACCCTTTCAACCTCCCTTACTAAAATTGAGGGTATAGGTGACGCAAAGGCAAAGGCACTTTTAAAGCATTTTAAAACCGTTACTGCAATAAAAAAGGCAACGCCCGACGAGCTTGAAAAGGTAAGCTCAATCAGCAAAAAAAATGCCGAGGATATATATAATTTTTATCATAAATTGTAAAAATAATGTTAAATCGGCTTGACTATTAAATTAGTAGTTTGTATAATGTTAAATGACTGATAGTTTGTCCGGTAGTATTTGGACAATTACTGAGGTTTTTCAAATGATGCGAGTTATTACAGGCATCGCAAGGGGCAGACGGCTTGAAACCCTCCCCGGTGAGGATGTCACAAGACCTACAACTGAATCGGTTAAGGAAGCGCTGTTTTCTATGATACAGTTTGAGCTTGAGGATAAAAAGGTTCTTGACCTTTTTGCAGGCTCGGGACAGCTTGGTATTGAGGCTCTTTCAAGAGGGGCAAGGCAATGTACCTTTGTTGAAAACAATAAGCAGGCTATGAAAATTACCGAAAACAACGTCAGCCATTGTAAGCTTCAGGATAAGGCAAAGTTTGTTTTGTCTGACGCTATGGCTTTTCTTTCAGCAAAGAATAATTTTGACATTGCTTTTCTTGATCCACCCTATAAGCAGGGAATCATTGAAAAATGCCTGCCGAAGCTTTTTCCTATGATGTCGGAGGACGGTATTGTTATCTGCGAAACATCAAAGGATGAAAGCCTGCCTGAAAGTATTTCCGGCTGGTATGCCGACAGGGTAAGAAATTACGGCAAAACAAAGCTTACCCTTTACAGAAGGGAGAACTGATATGAAAATTGCAGTTTGTCCCGGTAGCTTTGACCCTGTGACCTTGGGGCACCTTGATATAATTGAAAGAGCTGCTGAGCTTTTCGATAAGATCATAGTTCTTGTTATGAGCAATAGCTCAAAAAAACCGATGTTCACTCTTGAAGAAAGAGTTGATTTTATAAAAAGATGTATCACCCAGGATAATGTTGAGGTTGATACATATAGCGGACTTCTTGTTGATTACGCAAGGGACCACGGAGCCGTAGCAATAGTTAAAGGGCTTCGAGCCGTGTCTGATTTCGACTATGAATTTCAGCTTGCCCTTATCAATAAAAGTCTTTATCCTAAGATTGAAACTCTGTTTCTTTCGGCAAAAGGCGAGAATATGTTTCTGTCGTCGAGTATGGTTAAGGAAGTATGCAGTCTCGGCGGTGACATTTCGGCTTTCGTGCCTGCGGAAATAGCAGATGATATATATTTAAGATGTAAAGGAGACGGTTTAAATGACTAATACAGATATTTTGCTTGAAGATTTAGAGGATGTGCTTGATGACGCTACTTCAATACCCCTCAGTAAAAAGTACGCAGTAGATATTGATAAGATTAAGACTATTATCGAGGATATTCGTCTTAATACTCCTCAGGAAACAAAGCAGGCTAAGGCCATTGTTGATTCAAGAAACAGTATTCTTGAAGAAGCAAAGAAGGAAGCAGCAGATATTATAGCAAAGGCTCAGGAGCAGGCAAGAGAGCTTGTGGCACGTGACCAGATTACACAGACTGCACAGGCTGAGGCTGCCGACATAATCGCTAAAGCAAAGGAGCAGGGCGACGCTTATGTCGCAGATGCTCAGAATCAGGCTTCCGATATCCTCGGCAATGCTACAAATCAGGCTAATGAAATGGTAACAACTGCCCAGAATAAGTCACGTGAAATGCTCACAGCTGTTAATAACTACGCTGACGACACCCTTCTTGCTATTGATGATTCACTCTATAAGGCTCTTACAGATGTAAGAAGAATCCGTCAGGGCATTATGAACAGCCAGAATAAAAATAAGAATAACTAATCTTAAATCATAGAAGGCTTGAACGATTTATTTTCGTTCAAGCCTTTTTATCTTGCGGTTTTTCGGAGTTATCTGTTCTTCCTAAAATATAATCTGTGGATGTGTCAAAAAAATCAGCCAGCCTGCATAATGTATCAAGCGGAATATCCCTGTTTCCGTTTTCGTACCGTGAATAGCAAACCTGTGAGCATTGCAGAAATTCGGCAACATCCTTTTGCAAAACGTCTGCATCCTCTCTTAAATCCTTTAATCTCAATTTCAAATTTATCACCGCAATAATTATATTATTACCAAAATGGTATATTGACATACATACCATATTGGTATATAATAAGTTCGTAAACCAGTTCGGTATATAAAAATATTTTTAGGAGTGTGTTTTTTATGAAAAAGTTTTTATCAATTTTGTTGTCTTTTGTAATGCTTTTAAGCATTACTGCAGGAATTGACTTATATGCTTTAGCAGCAATTTCAAAAGATGGTAATTGGTCCTATCAATATTATTCTGATGGTACGGCTGATATAGAAAGATATTATGGAACTGAAACTAATGTTGTTATACCATCAAAAGTAGATGGATATACAGTAACAAATTTAGTTGGTCAAGTATTTCACGATAGACCGAGAATGGTAACGGTAGATTCAGAAGCGTATTACAGATATTATGTTCAGGATCATATTGAAAGTGTGACAATTCCTAATACAGTAAAGAAAATAGAGGATGGTTCTTTATATGGAGCTTTTGAAAGTTGTTATAATTTGAAAGAGGTGGTTTTTGGAAGTGGTTTAGAATATATAGGAATAAAATCTTTTCAAAATTGTGATAAATTAGAGAAAATAAACATTCCTGCTGTTACTACAATAGAAGAAAGTGCTTTTTGTAATTGTGATAATTTAAAATCTGTAGTTTTGCCAAGCACTCTTACAAAAATTGGAAAAAATGCTTTTTATAATTGTTTTAATTTAAATGATGTTACTATTTATTCAAAAAAAATTATTATAGATGCAGGTGCTTTTTCAAAAGTGCCTAATATGACACTAATAACATATACGGATACTACTATATATGATGTTGCAAAGGGATACTATATGAGTGCTGAAGAATGGGCACAAAACAATCGTATTGCTTTTAAATCATTACCTGTATCAACAAAAACACTAAAAGTTTCACTTTCAAAGACTTCATATGTATACGATGGAAAGGTTAAGAAGCCGACTGTAACGGTAAAGGATAGCAATGGCAATAAAATAAGTTAAAAGTATTATACCGTAACATATTCAAGCGGTCGCAAGAATATAGGCAAGTATTCAGTGAAGATTACATTTAAAGGTAATTATAGCGGTACAAAGACCTTGTATTTTACCATTAAGCCGAAATCAACAAGTATATCTTCACTTTCTGCAGGCTCAAAAAAATTTACTGTTAAGTGGAAAAAGCAAAGCACACAGACCACAGGATATCAAGTTCAGTATTCTACAAGCAGTAAGTTCAAGAGAGCAAAGACTGTAACAGTAAGCAAAAACAGCACAACATCAGAAACCATTTCGAAACTCAAGAGCAAGAAAAAGTACTATGTAAGAGTTCGTACTTATAAGGTAGTTAACGGAACCAAATACTATTCTTCTTGGAGTAAGGTTAAATCAGTAAAAACAAAGTAAAATTAGAAAGGCTTGAACGATTTTTCGTTCAAGCCTTTTTCTGTACTAAATTAGTATTTGTCGGGATAAAATCATCAAACCTATTTGGCTCCCTTGTGTAAAGGGAGCTGTCTGCGTTAGCAGACTGAGGGATTGTTACAACCCCTCCGAGTTGCCTAACGGCAACCCACCTCCCCTTACACAGGGGAGGCTCAATTCGGTTCGATAAACCCAAATTTATTTTGCTATTAACGGTCGGGAAAAGGTGTTCATTATTAAACCGACTATCTTCTCGTTTGCGTGCAGGCTCAGCCTGCTAAATCAAACAATACCGCCGTTGACGCCGAGAATTTGACCTGTTATATAACTGCTTTCTGCAAGAAAGAAAACCGCCTCTGCAACCTCTTCGGCAGTGCCGAGTCTTCCCATAGGTACTTCTTCTTCAAGCTCTTTTTTGTCAAACATATTGTTCATTCTTGTGTCAATTATTCCGGGACATACGCAGTTGACTGCAATATTACTCGGTGCAAGCTCCTGCGAAAGCGCCTTTGTAAGTCCTATCACAGCCGACTTGCTCATGGAATATGCCACCTCACAGGAGGCGCCAACCTGCCCCCACATAGACGAAATATTTATTATACTGCCACTGTGATATTTGAGCATACCTTTAACCGCCTCTTTACAGCAGAAGAAATATGACCTTGCGTTTACATTCATCAAACTGTCATAATCATTTTGAGCGGTATCGTTAATCTGCTTAATAAGGCTTACTCCGGCATTGTTTACAAGAACATCAATGTCACCTATTTTTGAAAATAAACTACCGATTTCATCAATATTTTCAAGATTGCATTTTATGGCTGTTACGCCATCAAAATCAGGCTGGGTTTTGTTGTAGGTAATGAAAACCTCGTAGCCCTTTTCCATAAATTTCATAGCGCAGGCTTTGCCTATTCCCGTTGCACCGCCTGTTATTAAAACCTTTTTCATATGATCACCGAAAATATTATACTAAAATATTTACTTATTTGCAATTAAAGTTGTAATTTGTTTTGATTTACTGTATAATTACCTTATTAAAATATACGAGGTTTTATATGGAAAAGGATTTTTATACTATTTCCGTCTATATTGACGAAAATGAAAATATGATAGGTATACCCTGCGGTGAAAGCGATAAATACGGTATTGCAGATATCGACAAGGTTGTTCTTCTTAAGGCGCCATATTCTGACACACAGATTGAAAATTTTATTGAAGAAACGATTTCCTACTGCTATACAAAAAAGCATAATGATAATTCTCCGCTTTCTACCATAGAAAAATATACAAAGAAAAAGGGCTTTGTCAATGCTACGGCAGATTTGACATTGATTTCCATTGTTAAGACAGAGCTTTCCTATTCTTTAATGCCCACCTTTAACGATTACGAAAAAGGTCCTCTTGTAATTGACGATGATGAAAGAATAGTTGCAAACCCTTACGAAAAGGGCGAAATTGCAGAAATTATGAAGGACTTTATTCAGGTTTATGTAAGGGCAAATATGTTCTATAAAGAGATACAGGAGCTTGAAGAAGAAAATAAGAACAAAGCCGATAAGGATAAGAAAGAAAACTGATGAAAAGCTTTGTAATAAGCAAAAATGACGCAGGAGCAAGAGTTGACAGATTTATTTTAAAAACCTTTGACCGCCTGCCAAAGTCATTGATGTTTAAGGAAATCAGAAAAAAGAATATAAAGGTAAATAAAAAAAGATGCACTCCCGAGCAGATTTTAAACGAGGGAGATTTGCTTGAGCTGTATCTTAAAGACGATGTCCTGCATACAAAGGAAAAGCACCTTGATTTTATGAAGGCATCAAAGGACCTTGATATAATTTATGAGGACAGCAATATAATTCTTATCAATAAAAAGGTCGGAGTGCTTTGCCACCCTGACGGAAAGGATTATATTGATAACATTGTTGCAAGGCTCAAAAGGTACCTGTATGAAAAAAGGGAATGGTTTCCCGACAGCTCCTCCTTTACTCCGTCACTTGCAAACAGGATTGACAGGAACACAGGCGGAATAGTCATAGGCGCAAAAAATTCCCGTTCCCTTAAAACCCTAAACGATAAAATTAAATCAAGGGAAATTGAAAAATACTATCTGACTGTTGTTCACGGTGAAATGCCGAAAAAATCAGAACTGCTGACGGCGTACCTTACTAAAAATGAAAAAACAAATAAGGTAACCGTTACTGATAATCAAACAGACGGCTCAAAGAAAATAGTCACAAAATATACCGTTCTTGATTATTATGACGATGCATCTTTGCTGGAAATCGAGCTACTCACAGGCAGAACACATCAGATAAGAGCTCATCTTGCCCATATCGGACACCCTCTTTACGGCGACGGTAAGTACGGTAAGGAGCAGGGAAGATACAGGCAGGCACTTTATAGCTATAAGCTGAAATTTAATTTTACAGATGAAAACTGCCTGAGCTATTTAAACGGCAGAGAATTTACTGCCAAAGATATTAAATTACTTGATGATTACAAGGAAAGGAAATTCATATGAAGAATAAGTTTTTCAGAATAATATCACCGGTTACTTTGTCGGTTGTAATTGTGCTTGATGCTGCAATTGTGGTCTTTGCCGCATTTTCAGTAAAAAAATTGCTCTACTTTGCAAATTTCTATGCGATTCTCTTCGCTATTTGCGAGGTGTTTGCATTGGTTATGGCGGTGCTTGTAACAAAGGATGTTGTAACTCAGGGAATAAAATTCGGAGATACACAGCTTGAATTTACCCATATTGATACAGATAATGTTTTTTCCTATGATGAGATTTTAAATGTTGAAACTCAAAGAGACAGCAAAGCAAGTCTTGTTAAAAATTTCCGTGACAGGCAGTCAAAAATAATTCTTAATCTCACCGATGACAGAGTTATTACCGTGGATATCGGTATTACCACGGAGAAAGCATTAAAAGCCGCAGCAGATGAAATTATTTCCCATCTGCCAGAAAGACCTGAAATATCCGATTCATCACAGGAGCCTATAGAATCTCCTTCAGAAACCAAAGAAGAAACAAATGAATAATAAAAATGAACATTTGATGTTTTGTGCATATTTTACATAATGTTCAAACTATACTGTTGATTTTTTGTAGCATAATTGTTATTATATATTTTATAAGAATGCAGTATGACTGCTGAAAAAATATGGCGGGTTTCTGCCACAGCAAAAGGAGAGGATGTAATGGGCGAAATTCGCACCTACACAAAAAAGGAAAGAAACGGTTACCTTGTCGGTATGTTCGGTCAGAACTTGATTTACAACATTGTCGCAACAGGTCTCTATTTCTATTTCCAAAACGTTATCTGCCTGCCTGCAATGGCGCTTGGCTGGATAATGGCTATCGCAAGAATATGGGATGCTATCAATGACCCTATGATGGGTACTATTGTTGATAAGACAAGGACTAAATGGGGTAAATGCCGTCCCTATCTTATCATTTTTCCCGGAATTATCGGCGTTGTAACAATTCTTACATTCATTAACGGAAACTATGCTGAGGCTTCCTCAACTGCACAGAAGGTTCTTATTGTAGCTTGGGCTGCTATTTCCTACATTGCTTGGGGAATGTGCTTTACAGTCTGCGATATTCCTCTTTGGGGCATTACCTCACTTATGACCGAGGATGAAAACGACAGAAGTAAGCTTCTCGGTCTTGCACGTATAGTTGCAGGTATCGGCGGTATCGGTGTGCTTATTGTACAGGTTGCACAGGCACTTGCAGGTGCTTTTGGCGGTGATATGCAAAAGGCATTCATTGTTACTGCAATTATATTTACTGTTATTGCGTCTGTTCTCTTTGAATTTGCAGGTATATTCACAAGAGAAAAGGTTGAAAAGTCAGAAAAGCGTTACGGCTTCAAGGAGAACTTCCAGATTATGTTCAGAAATAAGCCGTTCAGACAGATTCTTATTTCAGGTATTTTGAGAAGTCCTATCCAGCTTCTTATGATTGTTGCAATGACACTTGTTACATATTACTATGCAAACGGTAATATTATGAACATACTTGTCACTGATGAAACGGGAGCAATTACAGGCATTAATGTTAAAATCTTAATCGGTCTCGGCAGTGTTGCAGCAGGACTTTTTGTAGGTCAGTTTGTAGCAATGGGTATCACACCTATGCTTACCAAAAAGATTGAAAAGAAAACCCTTTATAATTTCTATTCAATCGCAGGTGCTGTTCCGTTTACACTTATCTTTGTTTTCTACAAGGTTTCGGGCGGCGACCTTACAACTACATTTTGGTCAATAATGATCGGCATTTGTATGCTTTTTGCAAGTGCATCATTCGGAGGTATCAACGTTCTTCAGTCAGTTATGATTGCAGACTGTGTTGACTATGAGGAATATACAAACGGTGTTCGTACCGACGGCGTATTCTTCTCAGGTCAGAGCTTTATCACAAAGCTTTCCGCAGGTATTGCAACTATTATTTCATCAGGCGTTTATGCTTATGTAGGATACAGCGGTGCAAATGTTGATAAGCTTAACAAGGCTATCGAAAACGGTGCAAGCTTCCTTACATATGACGGCGGCACCGGAGCAGGAAAATATGCGGCTGCAATGTTCTTCCTCATTTCTATTCCTCCTGCAATCGGTATGGTTCTTTCAGCTTTACCGACTCTTAAGTATGCACTTTCCGATAAGGAGCACGCAAGAATACTCGACGAGCTTGTTGCAAAGAGAAATAGTGAAGTAAAATAATATTTGAAATTTGAGACTGTCTTGGATTTTGCCAAGGCAGTCTTTGTTTATTTTAAGATAAAATACAGATAATAAAACAGAAACTATTTTTACGGGACTGATATTTTGGAATCTGTATGGAATAAAAGCAGGGATATAAAAGAATTTAACTCTATCGGCAAGAATGTAAAAACAGATGTGCTTATTGTGGGCGGTGGCTTGGCAGGTGTCCTTTGCGCTCTAATGCTTGACAGGGAAAATATTGACTATATCCTTGTTGAGCAGGATAAAATATGTGACAAAACCACATTAAACACTACGGCTAAAATAACTATTCAGCAGGGGCTTATTTACAGTAGAGTGCTTGACGAATTTGATTTGGAAACGGCACAGCTTTTTCTGTCTGCAAATAAAGAGGCCTTTGATATGCTTTGCAGGCTTTGCAGTGAAACGGATTGTGATTTTAAATATAAAGACTCATACGTCTATTCTCTTGACAATGAAAAGAAAATTGAAAAGGAGCTTTCTGCCCTTGAAAAAATCGGATATAATGCAGAATTTTCAAATTGCAGTCATTTGCCCTTTGAAACGGCAGGAGCCGTAAAATTTAAAAGTCAGGCTCAGTTTAATCCTCTGGCATTTGTATCTCAAATATCAAAGGAGCTGAATATTTATGAAAATACAAGAGTTCTCGACATTTGCGGCAATACGGCTTTGACCGACAGGGGAAAAATCACGGCCGGTAAAATAATTATGGCTACTCATTTTCCTTTTATCAACAGACACGGTTTTTATTATATAAAAATGTTTCAGCACCGTTCCTATGTCATTGCCTGTGAAAATGCAGAGGATGTCGACGGAATGTATGTTGACGAAAACAAAAAGGGTATGTCCTTCAGAAATTATAAGGATCTGCTTTTTATCGGCGGAGGCGGTCACAGAACAGGAAAGCAGGGAGGCGGCTGGCAGGAGCTTTCTGATTTTGCTTATAGGCATTATCCGAATGCAAAGGAAAAATATCGCTGGGCGGCGCAGGATTGTATGACCCTTGATGGCATACCCTATATCGGCAGATATTCAAAAAATACGCCAAATCTTTTTGTTGCAACAGGGTTTAATAAGTGGGGAATAGTTAATTCAATGCTAAGTGCTATGCTCCTTACAGATTTAATCAAAGAAAAGGATAATCAGTATGAGGCTGTTTTTTCACCGTCAAGGACAGTTCTCAGACCTCAGCTCGCAGTAAATTCCTTTGAGGCGGTAACAAATCTTTTAACGCCTACTAAAAAGAGATGCACTCATTTAGGATGTGCACTTAAATGGAATTCACAGGAGCGTACATGGGATTGTCCCTGCCACGGCTCCAGATTCACACAAAGCGGAGAAATAATAGAGAATCCCGCCGTTGAGGAATTAAAAATTAATAAACAAAAAAAGTAAAATTTGACGGTTTTATGTATTGTAATTTATCCGCATAAAGTATATAATGGGGGTAGTGAAAGCGGGGGATTGCATACTATGGCTAATAAAAGACTGCTTGAAATTGCCCAGGCAAAGGAAAAGGAAGAAGAACAGAAGGAAATTGTCAATGAGGATATCAGCGACGATAAACTGACTGCTTTTTACTTTGATGATAAGCTTTATTATTATGTTGTCAGGGATAACATTCTTGTATTTGACCATCACAAGGAGCTTTTCTATACACTTTCCCTTGATGAAATAAAAGATTCGGAGCATCCCTTTTTCAGAAAAATTTACTTTATGGTCTGCAATCAGCAGGACGATATTATTAAGCTGTTTATAAAAAGAGACGGAAATTATGAAAGTCTGTCCTTTACGAGAAGGGTTGACGCAGTGTTCATATTCCGCAAGCTGAAAAGGGTAGCTTCCCGTGAAAATGAAAAAATAGATGAAATCCTTTTGGAAAAAAACGGAGTGCTTATCGACAGCTATAAAAGCAATGAGGAAAAGCAACGCTTTTATAAGAACTTTATGGATTTGAAAAGCCGTGTTGTTAAAAAGGATGAGAATGCTATTGTTATTGAGGAATCTCCGGAGGTCAGCACACTTATCAAGGTTGAGGATACCGTCGATTCTCTGATAGGTTCCGCTATTACAAAAGGTAATTCACAGATTGATAATGATAAGCTTGATAAATGTATATCCCTACTTAATTCTTTGAAAAAATAAATTCGTTTAAATACCGCCTTTATGGCGGTTTTTTTGTTGTATTATTCGGAAAATAGTGTAAAAATATACAAAAATACCGTATAATATTGTTAATATTTGAATAATTATACAAACTTTATAAAAACACTTGAAATACAGATACCTTATAATTATAATGTATATCAGTTGATAAATTTAATCATCAAAGGAGATATTTCAGTTATGGCAAAGGAAATAAAAAAAGTAGTTCTTGCTTATTCAGGCGGACTTGATACATCAATCATTATCCCTTGGCTGAAGGAGAATTATAATAACTGTGAGGTTATCGCAGTATCAGGTGACGTTGGTCAGGGTACAGAGCTTGACGGACTTGAAGAAAAGGCAATTAAAACAGGCGCATCAAAGCTTTATGTGCTTGATTTAAAGGACGATTATGCAGAAAACTATATTATGCCCTGTCTTAAAGCAGGCGCAGATTATGAAACCTATCTTCTCGGTACATCACATGCACGTCCCTGTATTGCAAAGGCTCTTGCTGAAATCGCAATTAAAGAGGGTGCAGATGCAATCTGCCACGGCTGTACAGGTAAGGGTAACGACCAGGTAAGATTTGAGCTGACCTTGAAGGCGTTTGCTCCCGAAATGCAAATTATTGCTCCTTGGCGTGAATGGGATATCAAATCACGTGAAGAGGAAATTGAATATGCAGAGGCACACAATATCCCTCTTAAAATAAACCGTGAAACAAACTATTCCAAGGATAAGAATGTTTGGCATCTTTCACACGAGGGACTTGACCTTGAGGACCCTGCAAACGAGCCTCAGTATTCAAAGGAAGGCTTCCTCGAGCTTGGTGTTGCTCCCGAGCAGGCACCTGACGAACCAACATACGTTACAATCCATTTTGAGCAGGGCGTTCCTACAGCTATTGACGGCAAGGAAATGAAGGCTCTTGCTATTATTGAAAAGCTTAATGAGCTTGGCGGTAAAAATGGTATCGGTCTCCTTGACATAGTTGAAAACCGTCTTGTGGGAATGAAGAGCCGTGGAGTATATGAAACCCCCGGCGGAACAATTCTCTATAAGGCTCACGAGCTTCTTGAAATGATTACACTTGACCGTGAGACCTCTCACTACAAAAAGCTTGTTGCTGAAAAATTCGGTGAGCTTGTATATAACGGACTTTGGTTTACTCCTCTGCGTGAAGCACTTTCCGCTTTTGTTGATAAAACTCAGGAAACAGTTACAGGCGACGTTAAGCTTAAGCTTTACAAGGGTAATATTATCAACGCCGGTGTTACATCTCCCTATTCACTTTATGATGAAAACATTGCTTCCTTCGGTGAGGACGGCGGTGCTTACAATCAGGCAGATTCAGCAGGATTTATTAACCTTTTCGGTCTTTCAATTAAGGTCAAGGCACTTCTTGATAAACAGAGAGAAGAAAACAACGCAGAATAATATACTTAAAAATTTCGATAAATCGGGGAAGATTCTTTCCCGATTTATCTTTATAATGAGGTACAGCTATGGCACAGTTATGGAAGGGCAGGTTTAAAAAGGAGCTTGCCAAGGAAACAAACGATTTTAACTCCTCAATAAAATTTGACTGCAGAATGTTTGAGGAGGATATCAAGGGTAGCATTGCTCATGCTACAATGCTTGGTGCAACAGGAATAATTGATAAAAGCGAAAGCGATAAAATTGTAAAGGGTCTCGGCGAAATTCTTGATGATATTAAAAGCGGTAAGCTTGAGATTGATATGGAGGCAGAGGATATCCATACCTTTGTTGAGGGCGAGCTGACTGCAAGGCTCGGTCAGACAGGTAAAAGGCTTCATACTGCAAGGTCAAGAAATGACCAGGTGGCACTTGATATCAGACTTGTTCTCAGAAAAGAAATTGACGAAATCAGCGAAAAAATTAAAGAACTTATATCCGTTCTCTGCAATAAAGCAGAGGAGAATAAGGATACCATTATGCCCGGATATACCCATCTCCAAAGGGCTCAGCCTATAACCTTTGCCCATCATCTTATGGCATACTGTTCAATGCTTTGCAGGGATTTGGACAGGCTTGGTGATGTTAAAAGGAGAATGAATGTTCTTCCTCTCGGAAGCGGCGCCCTTGCAGGTACAACCTATCCGCTTGACAGAAATATGGTTGCAGAGCTTCTCGGCTTTGATGAAATTTCCTCAAACAGCCTTGACGGTGTTTCCGACAGAGATTTCTGCATTGAGCTTGCCTCTGCTTTGTCACTTGTTATGGTGCATCTTTCACGCTTTAGTGAGGAAATAATTATGTGGTGCAGCTGGGAGTTTAAATTTGTTGAGCTTGACGACGCCTTTTCCACAGGCTCCAGCATTATGCCTCAAAAGAAAAACCCCGATATCGCAGAGCTTGTAAGAGGTAAAAGCGGCAGGGTTTTCGGTGATTTGACAACCTTGCTTACTGTTATGAAGGGTATTGCACTTGCCTATAACAAGGATATGCAGGAGGATAAGGAGGCAATTTTTGACGCAGTTGATACTGTTAAAATGTGCCTTAATGCCTTTACTCCGATGATAGATACTATGACGGTGCTTAAGGATAATATGAGAAATGCCGCCGCAAAGGGCTTTATTAATGCAACCGACTGCGCAGATTATCTTGTGGGAAAGGGACTTCCCTTCAGAGATGCATATAAGGCAACAGGCGAGCTTGTTGCATTGTGTATTGATAAAGGACTTACCCTTGAAACATTGCCGATTGAAGAATACAAAAATGTCTGTGACCTTTTTGATGAGGATGTTTATACTTCAATTAATCTTGAAAAATGCGTAAATGACAGGCTTGTTGAGGGCGGACCGAGTAAGGAAAGCGTTGATTCGCAGATAGCAAGGGCAAGAAAAATAATCGGTGAATAGTTTTATTTATATTTTTTGTTTAAAAAAGCAACAGAATTAATAAATTCAGTTGCTTTTTTTATTGACTACATATTAAAAAGAGCGTATAATATTTATAAATATCAAATAGAAATTACCCGAAAGGTTGCCTCCTATGAGCTATAAAATAGTAGTTGACAGCTGTTGCGATTTAACAGATGAAATGAGAAAATGGGATAATCTTGCCGTTGTTCCTCTTACACTTGAAATAAATGATTACCGTATTTTTGACGATGAGAATTTTCAGCAGGATGATTTTATTTCCCGAATGAAAGCAAACGGCGGTATTGCAAAATCTGCATGTCCTGCCCCTGATGCATTTAAAGAGGCATATGAGGGCGATTACGACGATGTGTATGTTCTGACTATTACGGATAAGCTCAGCGGTACTTATAACAGTGCTGTTCAGGGTAAAATGCTTTATGAGGAAGAATTCGGAAAGGATAAAAATATTTATGTTTTCAATTCTCTTGCAACCTCGGGTATTGAAACCTTAACTGCCAGGGAAATCAAAGCCCTTGCCGACAGCGGAGTAAAATTTGATAATGTTGTCAGCAAGGTTGATGATTTTATTCTTAACAAAACAGGGCTTTATTTCTGCCTTGAAAGCCTTGATGCCCTGAAGAAAAACGGCAGGCTCTTTGCACTTGCCGCAAAGGTGCTTGAAAAAATACGTGTAAAGCTTATCTGTAAAAGAACACAGGAGGGTAATATTTCTCTTGCGGCTCAGGATTTAACAATCAACAGAGCTATGGTGAAAATGGCAAACATTATTTGCGAGGAGCTTGACGGCAGGGATTTAAGTGATGCTACGCTGATAGTTTCCTACGTTTGCTGTGAAGAAAGGGCAATGCTTGTTGCTCAGAAAATTTCAGATAAGGTTAATTTCGGTAAGGTTGAAATATTGAAGGCTTCGGGACTTAATTCTCTTTACGCATCTGACGGCGGAATTATTGTTTCCTACAGCTTCTGATTATATAATTTGTATTTCATTATAAAAGAGGTAATATAAAAATGGAAATCAAGTATGATTTAACCAAAACTCCAAAGGAAAAGCCTACAGGTAAGCTTGGCTTCGGTCACATCTTTACAGACCATATGTTTATTATGGACTATAAGACAGGTGAGGGCTGGCATAACGCAAGGATTGTTCCTTATCAGCCGATAGTTCTTGACCCGTCTGCTCTTGTATTCCACTATGCACAGGAATGCTTTGAGGGCTTAAAGGCATACAGAACTCCTGACGGAAGCGTTCAGCTTTTCAGACCTGACAAAAACGGTGAAAGACTTAAGTCCACACACGACAGACTTTGTATTCCCGAAATTCCTGTTGAGGATTTCGTTGAGGCAGTTAAGGCTCTTGTAAGCGTTGAAAAGGACTGGGTTCCTTCAGACCCTGATACAAGTCTTTATATCCGTCCTTATACAATCGCTACCGAGCCTGTTCTCGGTGTTAAGGCTTCTGATGAATATATGTTTATTATCATATGCTCACCGTCAGGCGCATATTATGAAGAGGGTATGAACCCTGTTAAAATCTACGTTGAGGACGAGTATGTCCGTGCTACTCCGGGCGGAACAGGATATATTAAGTGCGGCGGTAACTATGCTGCGTCAATCATTGCTTCGGAAAAAGGTCATAAGCTTGGATTTTCACAGGTGCTTTGGCTTGACGGTGTTGAGAGAAAGTATATCGAAGAGGTTGGCTCTATGAACATTATGTTCAAGGTTGACGGCGAAATTTATACCGCTCCGACAGTAGGTACGGTTCTTCCCGGTATCACAAGAATGAGCTGTATTGAGCTTCTTAAGGATTGGGGCTATAAGGTAAACGAAACAAGATTTACCATTGATTTCATTATGGACGCCGCTAAAAACGGCACTCTTGAGGAAGTATTCGGTACAGGTACAGCTGCAGTAATCAGCCCTGTAGGCGGTCTTACATACGAAGGCGAGTCTGTTGAAATCAACGGCTTCAAAACAGGCGAGCTTACACAGAGACTTTATGACACCCTTACAGGTATCCAGTTCGGCAAAATTGATGATAATATGGGCTGGACCGTCAAAGTTGATTAATAGTTTTTTATTTACTGAGCAGTCTCATTTTTTGGGACTGCTTTTGTACATCTATATATGAGAATTATTGAATTTGAAATAACAGAACAAAACAGCGGTAAAGCCATTAGAGATTTTTTGCGTGAATTCGGTGTTTCATCCTCTTTGCTTAAAAAGCTAAAGCATACGGAAAACGGAATAACCTTAAATGGCAAATTTGCCAAGTCAATAGAGCCTTTAAGCACAGGAGATATTCTTAGAATATCCATTGAAAACAGCGGAGAAATGCCCGAAAGGCTCGAAAACAGTAAAGTGCAGGTTTGTTATAATGACGAGGATATAATTGTTTTAAATAAGCCACCGCATATGCCTGTTCACGAAAGCAGAAATCACAGAGGAGATACTCTTGCAAATGCAGCCGCCTGCTATATGGAAAAGGACACTGCCTTCAGAGCCGTATATCGCCTTGACCGTGACACAAGCGGTCTTGTGCTTATTGCAAAAAATGAGCTTGCCGCCTGTAAGCTTGCAGGTAGAGTAAAAAAGTCATACTATGCAGTCTGCCGGGGAACATTGACAGGTGAGGGAACTATTGACCTGCCTATCCGCAGAATTGAAGAAAGCATAATAGTAAGAGGCGTATTTGACGACGGTGAAAGAGCCGTTACCCACTGGAAAGCCGTTAAAAATTTTAACGGCAAAACCCTTTTATGCATTAATCTTGAAACGGGAAAAACACATCAGATAAGAGTTCATTTTTCGCATTTGGGATATTCTCTTTTGGGCGACAGCTTATACGGCGGTGACTGTACTGAAATCAGCAGGCAGGCACTGCATTGCAAAACAATTTCTTTTATCCATCCAATAACAGGGAAGAATATTACTGTTGACAGCGATTTTCCCGATGATATTAAAGCGATTTTAGAGTGAGGTTTTTCTATGCCTGCGTTTTCAACCCATTATATTTTTGCAAAGGAATTGCTTCCGTTTGTTGAGGAAACGGCTGATTTTAATGTGAATGAGGACGCCGTTTTTGTTGGAACTCAAGGACCGGATATTTTTTTCTTTCACAGAATTATGCCTTGGCAGTTTGGCAAATCTTTAAGCAAGGCAGGCTCAATGCTCCATAGGGCAAAGCCCTGTTCAATATTTGAAGCAATGAAAAGCTACTGTGAAAATATACCGAGTCCCGATACGGCAAAATCATATGTATACGGCTTTATGATGCATTATGCTCTTGACAGAAAATGCCATCCGTTTGTTTACAGCCTGCAGGATAAAATGACATATGAAAATCATTTTTTAAATCCCCATACTGCTCATAACACAATAGAGCTGTCTGCGGATTGCTGTATGCTTAATAAAAGGATGAAGCAGGAAAAGCCGTATCTTTTCAGAACATCCGATACAATAAACGATGACAATAAAATATCCTCGGAAATCGGCAGACTCTGGGAATATGTTATGCCTGCTTCAATAGGAGTAAAAATCACCGAAAAGCAGGGAGCACAGGCGGTAAAGGACACTAAAGCAGTTCAAAAAATTTTGCTTGATAAATATTCTCTGAAAAAAATAATCGCCCGTCCTTTAGAGATTGCCGTTTCTCCTATTACAAAAAATTTCAGAATAACGTCAATGTTACGCCCAAAGGACTTGGAAAAAGCAGAAAAGTATGTTAATATAAACAGGGAAAAATGGTTGTCTCCTTACAGTCGTAAGGAATTTTGCGACAGCTTTGAGGACCTTTTTGAACAGGCACTTGAGGAGGCTAAAATAATGCTCCTCAGATTTCAAGCAGGTGACGACTGCGCAGATATAACGGATAACCTATCATTTTTAACAGGAGTTGAAGTAAAATGAAAACAATACCAAGCTTTCAAATTGACCACAATATACTTAAGAAAGGAATTTATATCAGCCGTATTGACGACGATATCACTACATATGATATCCGTATGAGAGAGCCTAACAGAGAGCCGGTTATGACAAATGCGGCAATGCATACAATTGAGCATCTTTTTGCTACCTATGTACGCAATACGGAGTTCGGCGACAATATTATCTATTTCGGTCCTATGGGCTGTCGAACAGGCTTTTATTTTCTCACAAGAAGCCTGACAGATAATTATACAATCGGGCTTATTAGAGAGGCGTTTCAGTTTATTGCAGATTACTGGGGAGTAATTCCCGGTGCGTCACCAAAGGAATGCGGTAACTGTCTTGACCATAATCTGCCGCAGGCAAAGGAGGAGGCAAAGGCTTTCCTTGAAATAATAAAGGATTGGACTAAGGATGATTTGAAATATCCCACAGCCGAAGCAGAGAAAGAAAATTAAACAATAATTTTACATATAAAAAACTCTCTGATTTTTTCAGAGAGTTTTTGCTTTGCTATTTTATTGTGTTTACAATCAGCACCGCCGCACCGATTAAAACAAGAACTACACCCGTAACTCTGTTGAGCGTTACAGGCTTTGCCTTGTTTGCCAAAACTGCGGCAATTCTTGCCCAAATAAATGTGCTTAAAACGCAGAAGAGCAATGCCCACATATCAGGCTTTCCACCGATTGCAAAGTGGCTTAAAGCACCTGTAAAAGCGGTAAAGGTCATTACAAAAACGCTTGTTCCTACTGCTGTTTTAAGCTCGTAGCCGAGAATACTTGTAAGAACAAGAAGCATCATCATACCGCCGCCTGCTCCTACAAAGCCGCAAATAAAGCCTACCATTGTACCGCAAAGTGCAGAACGCACTGCCTTTTGCTTTGCCGTTGACTCGGTGAGCCTTGCCTTTGGCTCCATAACAGGCTTAACAATAAATTTTACACCTAACAGGAGGGTCATAATTGTTGAGAAGCTTCCCATTGTTGTGCTTGGAACAAGACTTGATACATAGCTGCCTATTAAAGTAAAAAGCAGTACGAAAATCATCATAACAATACCGTTTTTGATGTCGATATTTTTGTTCTTTCCGTATGTGTAGCTTGAAACGGCGCTTGCCAAAACATCACTGGCAAGGGCAATTCCCACAGCCATATATGGGTCCATACCTAAAAATGTAATGAGAACAGGACTGATTACAGCAGCGGCACTCATACCTGCAAAGCCTGTGCCTAAGCCTGCACCGATACCTGCGATAAAGCAAATTATAAATTTGTACAGCATATTATTTAACACCTCAAAACGATTATTACAATTATAAAATTTATTCTTTATTATGTCAACCGACAGCTTTTTAAGAGATTGTCTATCTATTGCTTAAATAAACATAAAATGTTAATTATAGGTTAAATAATTGTTAAAAAGAGGTTGTTTTATTTTATTAACAGTGATATAATTAAGTGTAAATTTTTTTGAAAAGGGGTTTCTTTATGGCTGCTGAGGTTAAAGAACAAAAAAAGTACATGAAGAAGTCTGAAATTGTTACATTCGGTATAGGACTGTTCGGCGTTGCATTGCTGACAGGATGGATGCCGGATTATACCACAACATTTTTTGCAGACTTCGCTTTCAAGGGTAGGGGCTTTGATTCCTCACAGATTGCCCATATTGTTGAGGTAGTATTCCTTATTGCCGGATTTGTGGGTGCTATTTGCGAGCTTGTTATCGGTATTCTTGTTGACCGTACAAAGACAAGCTTGGGTAAGGTTAAGCCGTGGATAGGCTTTGGTGCAATCCCCCTTGCTATCGTTTCAATGCTTGTTTTTATTGCTCCGAGTACAACATCCTTCGGTATTGCTTCTGTTTGGATGATTATAATTTACTGCTTATATACTGCGGTTTCCTGTGCGGTTGAATCTCCTGCAAACTGCTTCGGTGCTCTATGCTCACCGAACCCGAGTGAAAGAGGCGACGCTATTTCTATCGCATCATTTCTTAGGTCTGTAGGCCAGTCAGGCGGTCAGGTAGTTATCATTGTTGTTCAGGAGCTGATGAAGGTCCTTATGGGCAAACAGCAGTTCAAGAATGCAGAGGGACAGGGACTTGACCTTATCATTTCAACGGCAGTTTGTGCTCTCGGTATGATAATCTTTGTTATGATTTTCTTTGCAAATAATAAAGAGCGTGTTCCTTATACAGCCGAAAAGGTTTCTCTTGCAGAGTCAATCAAGCTTGTTTTCACAAACAAAAACCTTCTTATGGTATCTCTTACGAAGCTTGCAGGCTTCGGCAGAGGTGTATACGGTACGGTTTCGCTTTACATAGCAATTTATCTTTTAGGCTCAAAGGGTTTGAAGCTTGCCCTTATGCTTCCTATGGGTATCGGTACTGCAGTAGGTATGCTTATTGTTAAGGCTGTTCTTAAAAAGTTCTCAACAAAGAAGACATTTATTATCTTCTGTTGCTACGGTGCTTCTGCTCTTGCAATACTTTACCTTGTATCAAAGGGCATCGGATTCAATTCAAATCTTATTATTCCGTTCCTTATTCTCAACTTCTTCTGCGGTCTCCAGCATGGTAATACAAACGTTACCCCAAATATTATGATTGCGGACTGCGTTGATGAAATGGAATATAAGACAGGTAAAAGACAGGAAGGTCTGGCATATGCCGGCTATGGTCTTTTCTCAAAGATTGCTTCTGCATTTACAAAATTCCTCGGTCCTTGGCTTGTATACACATGGAGTAACTATCAGTTCTCACAGGATCCCAATGTTGCTTATGCCGCACAGACAGATGCCGTGCTGACTAAGTTCCTTGCAATTTATACAATTATTCCTGCTATATTCGTAATTCTTCAGGGTGTTCCGATTCTGTTCTACGATATGGTCGGAGAAAAGAAAGAAAGAATCACTGCTGCTCTTGCCGAAAAGAGAGCTGCCGAAGCAGCTGCCTCAGGCGAAGCAGATGATGAAATAGCTGAGTAAGGGGGTATATCTGATGGCTAAAAAAGAATTTAAAGCAGGCTTATACGCTGTTATTTCAGGTGTTATCGTTGCTGTAGTTTTGGTGCTTCTTACAATATTTGCTTTTACAACAAGATATACTGCTTTTAAGCCTGAAAAGGTTGCACAGACCTATGTTGATACAATAGTTCAGTCAGGCGACGGCTATAACGCTTATAAAAACACCCTTGTTTCCAAAAATCAGAAATACGGTGATTTCATAATTAATGCTTATATGCTTCCTTATGTAAATGACGGCGACGACGTTAAGCAGGCTGAATTTGTAGGTAAGGGTAGCGAAGAAGAAACAAAGGCTATTGATACCGTTTATGAAACAATGTATGATTATTATGTTGAGCTTATAAACACCTATGGCTATGACGATTACGACAGTATCTTCAGCAATTATTTTGCAAAGCTTTCCGAGGTTCGTAAAGAGATTTACGGCGATGAATATATGAACACGGATTATATGTTCGGCGCTTTTGAAGCGAATGTTTCAACCTATGGAAAATCACTTACAGGCTCTGACGAAACCCTTGCGGCAGACGGTAAGACTGTTCTTCAGGAGGCGTCGACAGGTGTTTATCAGACAATGTACGGCGACGATTATAAGCTTACCGCAGCAGTAAAAGAGTGTACTGCTCTTTCTGAGGATGAGGCAAAGGCTTATGTTGCTGAGTATAAGGACAGAATTACTCCTGTTGCACAGTCAGGTGAAGCAAAGGCTGATGAGTTCGGTCTTGTGGATGACCCTGAGGGTGATACTCCTAAATCAGATATGGCATCAGCATTTTCAAAGCTTGATTCTTCAGAAGATATTACAGCGGTTGATAAGTGTATTGTTGAGGTAACTCTTGCAGACGGTACAGTAGTAGCAACACAGGAGCTTTACGTTGTTCAAATCGGCAACAGTTGGTATGTTGATAATACAAATGTTGATACATCGGCACTTTATCTTGCAAAGTAAATAATCAATATATTTTAAAGCAAAAACAGCCCTATGATTAGGGCTGTTTTTGTCTTACTGTTTTTTATCTTACAGCATCGGAAACGGCGTCGCCTGCTTTGTCAACTGCTCCGCCCACACCGTCGGCAACATCGTCAACACCTTCTGCAAGGTCGTCTACTGCGTTTTGTGCATTCTCGCTGACCTTGTTTGTAGTGCCGTTATTTGTTGTGTTGGCATTATTTGTTGTCATTGTTGTGTCTGAAATTGCAGTTGTGGAGGTAGTTGTACCATTGTTATTGTTGTTTGTACATCCCATAAATACTGTTGCAATAACTGCAATAGCCATTGCGAAAATTAAAATTTTACTTTTCATAGTGATACTTCCTTTCGGTAATATGATTACCATAGTTTAATTTTTTATACAATTATTTTGTAAGTGTTCCGTTGTCGGAGTAGAGAAGAAGCATAATGTCCTCCTCCTTACCTGTTTGAGCACTGACGTAAATGAGCACCTCTTCATTTGTTTCACTGCTTTCACAGTGGAATTCATAGCATTGTGCCTCTGTGCCGTTGTCCTTGGGTATTACGCATTTTTTACTGTTGATAACTGTAAGATAGGGGCTTAAATTCTTCTGTGCATCTGATTTTTTTACATTTTCCGAAAAGCTGTCTCTGTCTCTGTGGTTTGTGATATATCCCTCAGCCTCGAGAGAAACAACCTTACCGTCGCTTAGAGAAATACCCACCTTTATCAAATCGGCATAATATGTGACACCGTTCTTTTTGTAGGCGAAATTGATTACGCAAACGTTGTTGTTAGTCATATAATAGGTGTTTGACATATCTTTATATCCTATTGAGCTAAGATATTTTTGCGCAATGTTTATTGCATTTTTTTCGTCAATAGACGCTTGAGTGATTTTTCCGCCGTAAAGGATATATGAAACGTAGCCGCCGTTTTTAGTTATACCTATTGAACGCTGACCATAGGCAAAAACGTAGCAGGGGCATTTACCGTCCTCATCATTTTCAAAGCTTATTTCGCTGACATTGCAGGAAAGTGCTGCAGCTGCAATTTTTCTTGCCTCGTTTTTGTCAATTTCCTTGCTGTTTTTTAAAAGAGCCGATTCTCTGTTGAGTACAGCATCTGCAAAGGGGCCGTCGTATAAAAGTGTAGGGTAATCCTTAAAGCTGCTTTCTGCTGTTGTCATATCTGTGGTGAGAGAATTTATGCTGACGCTTTTGCTTTTAACGTCGCTTGCTGTAATCTGTCCGCCGTTATTGCATACGGCAACCATAGAATTTACGGAGTCGTTAAGCTGTGTAGCGTAATTGAGAAGCGTCGTTAGATTTTTGTGCTCCTCATCGGTTATTTCCTTTCCCGATGAAATTTTTTGAGCGATATATGATGAATAGTCGCTTGCCTGACTGATGAATTTATAGGTGGAGCTTAAATTCATCTGCTTAACAGGAAGCCTTGACAGAGAGTCCTTAGCCTTAGTACATTCGGAATATAAGTCCCTGCTTATTTCAAGAAGCATTTTGTCTGAATTAGAATAAATGCTTTTTGTTAAATTTGTTTCAATAGAGTCAAGATTTTCCGAAAGCTCATTCAGGCTTTGCTGATATGAATTTTCAAGCTGTAACTTGTAAGATTTTGCCGTGTTCATATTTATGATTGCATAGCCTGCAAGAATAAATGTGAAGGTCAGAGCATAGGAAAACAGCCTGATGTATCCTCTTTTAGTCATAAACATTACCTCCGCGATTATTTTTTACCGAAAATTCAAAAACATTCAAAAAATATATTTAACTGTTGTAACATATGTGCTATAATACTAACGATTATACTATAGTGGAGAAGTATGTAATGGCGAAGTTTGAAGGTAAAAAAAGAATAGTTGTTAAGGTTGGTACATCAACTCTTACCCATGCAACAGGCAAAACCAATATTGCCAGAATGGCAAAGCTTGTGTCTGTTCTTTCCGATTTGAAAAATGAAGGTCACGAGATAGTTCTTGTGTCAAGCGGTGCAGTAGGCATCGGTGCCGCAAAGCTGGGCTTTTCTTCAAAGCCCGAAACGACGCAGGGGCTTCAGGCTTCAGCGGCTGTGGGTCAATGCGAGCTGATGTTTCTTTATGACAAAATGTTTTCCGAATACGGAGTGGTTGTAAGTCAGCTTTTGTGTACTGCCGACACCCTGGCTAATTCGGATGAAAAAAATCATTTGATTGACACCTTTAATCAGCTTCTTGATTACGGTGCCTTGCCGATTGTAAATGAAAATGACTCTGTATATGTTGAAGAGCTTTTAAACGGTGATAACGATTGCCTTAGCGCAAATGTAGCAGTTTTGATTAATGCAGACCTTCTTATTATGCTTACCGACACTGACGGGCTTTATGACGATAATCCTAAAAAGAATGAAAATGCCAAGCTTATTTCCACGGTTGATAAAATTGATGAAGCAGTTTATTCTATTGCGGGCGGTGCAGGGGAAAAGGGCACAGGCGGATTTTTAACAAAAATCAAAGCCGCTGATATTGCCACAACAGCAGGAATTTCAACAATAGTAATGAACGGCGAAAAGCCTACATCAATTTATAAGGTGCTTTCGGGAGAAAGCATAGGTACATATTTTAAGGCAAAGGGAGAATAGGAGATGCTTGAACAGCTCGGAATTAATGCCAAAAAAGCGGCAGAGAATTTGGCGGTTGTTACGTCTGAAGAGAAAAACAAGGTCCTTGAAGAAATAGCCAAGGCACTTGTTGATAATACAGATAAAATAATTGAGGCAAATAAAATTGACCTTGAAAACGGTAAAAAGGCAGGGCTTAATCAAGGACTTTTGGACAGGCTTATGCTCAATGCCGACAGGATAAAGGGTATGGCTGACGGTTGTATGCAGGTCAGAGATTTAGATGATCCCTGCGGTAAGGTCCTTGAAACAATTGAAAGACCAAACGGCTTACTTATTAAAAAGGTAAGCTGTCCCTTAGGCGTTGTAGGAATTATTTATGAGGCAAGACCTAATGTTACCGCAGACGCCGCCGTGCTTTGCCTTAAAAGCTCAAATGCCGTTATTTTAAGAGGCGGTAAAGAGGCAATCAATTCTAATATTGCCATTTCCGACGTTATGAGGGCGGCAATAAAAAAAACAGGGCTTGACGAAAACTGTGTTCAGCTTGTTCACGATATCAGCCGTGAATCTTCAAACGAGCTTATGAAAATGAAGGATTATCTTGATTGCCTTATTCCAAGGGGCAGTAAGGGACTTATCAAAGCCGTTGTGGAGAATTCAACCGTTCCTGTTATTGAAACGGGCTCGGGAAACTGCCATATTTACGTTGATGAAACGGCAGATATCAATATGGCGGCGGATATAATTTTTAATGCAAAGACACAGAGAATAGGCGTTTGCAATGCTTGTGAAAGCCTTGTAATTCACAGCGGTATTATTGATAAGGCACTTCCCGTAATCAAAAAGCGTCTTGACGAAAAGAACGTTGAAATCATAGGTGACGAAAGAGCAAGGGCAGTCTGTCCTGATATTAAGGCGGCAACCGAAGAGGATTTCGGCACGGAATATCTTGATTACATAATCAGTGTTAAAACCGTTGACAGTCTTGATGAGGCAATTGAGCACATCAATAAGTATTCAACAGGTCATTCAGAGGCAATTATTACGGAAAATCAGAAAAATGCCGAAGCCTTTATGAAGCGCATCGATTCATCATCTGTGTATCATAATGCATCAACAAGATTTACAGACGGCGGAGAATTCGGACTGGGCGCCGAAATAGGAATATCCACCCAAAAGCTTCACGCAAGAGGCCCTATGGGACTTAAGGAGCTTACTACCACAAAATATTTAATTTTTGGAAACGGACAGGTCAGATAATTAATGGACGAGCAGGAAAGACAGGAATTAAGAAAAAAACGCCAAAGGGCAAGAAAAAGAAAAAAAGCAAGAAAAAGATTTCTTGTTTTTCTGACAATACTTATTGTAGTCCTTGGGGCATTTGTTATAACAGTTAAAATATGCAATCCCGATTTTGATTTTTCAACACTTTTGCCGAAGGAGAAAGCTCAGCAGGTTGTTGAATTTGTAAACGAGGATATACTTGGCAAGACTACAACCACCGAGCCACAGACAACAGCAAAGCCTACCACTACCCAGCCTGCTACAAAGGCGGCGGATTATGATTATGTGGAGTTTTCTGACTTTGCTTTTGACACGGCACTTCAGGGAAATCAGCTGGGAAATCTGCTTAATAAAACAAAGGGCGCTGTAACCTACAGCTCCTCATACATTTATTACAGCATACCGAAAAAAGGAATTTACCGCTTTGATCCTGTTGAGGAGAAGAATAAAAAGGTTAAAGCAGATAAATATAATTTTGAATATCTTAATATTTTAGGCGACTATATCTATTTCGTTGACGCTGACAGTAATACCCTTAACAGATGTCAGATTAGCTGCGGAGATATTTTAAAGGTATCGGATAATGTTTCCTTTGCCTATCTTTATAATGACAGGGTTTACTTTATAGGTGCTGATAATACAGTGGGATATATCAACACGGAGAATTTTGAGAAAACGGTTTTGTTTACCGGACAGGCTGATAAGGAAATCAGCTTTGCGGGAATTTCTCTTTCAAGAATTTTCTTTGTTCAGCACGATAAGGTTGCCGACTATTACGAATATATTACAGTCAGCCTGACAGACAGTAACGACAGGCAGTATTTCAGAGATGATTCAAGGGGCGACGATATAATAAATCTCCAGCTTGAATGCGGATTTATGTACTTCTATCAAAAGCAGACAGACGGTACATATAATCTCTGCAGGCAGAAGTTCGGATCGGAAAAGGTCGTCACTCTTTTAGAAAACTGCAACGCAACCGATTATCCGGTAATATATTCAAACAGGCTTTATTACACAAGGCTTGACGGCTCACGAATGCAGGCGGTTGAGCTTAATATGAATTCAATGTCAACCTCCGTCATGGTGTCTGTTTCCGATACCGATACAAGCGGAACAATGGGTATCGGCTACGGATATCAGTATGTATTTCTTACAGGTACAAAAACAGACGGCGGTGAAGAGGTATTTGCAGGAAGCTGTATTTACACCTCATCATCAAGAGATAACACCCTTATTTTCAGCGACGGAAAGCTGAAATATTTAGAGTAAATTTATCAGTCAAAATTTTCAGAAAGTGAGAACGGCAAGTGGATAAATATAAAAAACTGGCGTCAAATACAATTATATTTGCAATAGGTACATTTTCCTCAAAGGCTTTGTCTTTCCTGCTTATGCCCTTTGTCACACGAATGATGACAACAGGCGACTACGGAATAGCAGACCTTATTCAGCAGACAGTAAATGTTCTTATTCCTATTGTCACTTTGCAGGTGAACAGTGCCGCCTTGCGTTTTTCACTTGATAACGCCGCAGATAAGAGAGATGTTTTTACTGTAGGAGTGCGTACTACTCTTGCAGGCTTTGCTGTATTTCTCCTATTTGCTTATCCTATCAGCTTTATAAAAATTAACGATTTCAGGCTTGGAGATTATATTCTTCTTGTTATACTTTTTGTCCTTGTTTCGGGCTTCAGACAGCTTTGTCAGCAGTTTGTAAGAGGCAGCGGTCACGTTAAAACCTTTGCCATTGACGGCATTATCGCAACCGCAACAACCCTTTTGTTTACCTTCATCTTCCTTGCTGTATTCAAATGGGGAATTATAGGCTACATTCTTGCAATAATCGCATCAGATGCCTGCTCGGTAATATTCTTTACTGTAACAACAAAGCTTTACAATTTCGTTAAGCCCAGAGGACTTACAAAGGGCATAACAGGTCAAATGCTTAAATACTGCGTGCCACTTATTCCTACGGTAATTCTTTGGTGGATTATAAATGTTTCCGACAGATATATGGTAACCTATTTTATAGGCTCATCTGCTAACGGACTTTATACCGCCGCATCAAAGATACCGAATTTTGTAATTCTTTTTTCACAGATATTTATTGATGCCTGGCAGCTTTCGGCTGTTGATGAGTATGACAGCGAGGGCAGAGCTGAATTTTTTACAAAGGTATTCCGTGTTTACAGCGGCGGTGTTTTTGCCGTTGCTTCGGCACTTATACTGTTTTGTCAGGTATTTACAAAAATTCTTGTGGCTCCGTCATATTACGAGTCGTGGAAATATGTGCCGATTCTCATTATCGCCACAACATATTCCTGTATAGTTAATTTTATGGCGTCGGTTTATATGGCGGAGAAAAAGTCAATGATGTCACTTGTAACCGCTATGTCGGGCGCAGTTACAAATATTGTGCTTAACCTAATTCTTATACCTAAGCTTGGAGCAAACGGTGCCGCCGTTGCAACCGTATGTGCATTCTTAATGGTATTTGCAACAAGGGGAACTAATATCAGAAAATATACTAAAATTGACTACAAGCTTCCTTTAATGCTTACAGAAACGTTATTCCTTGTAGCTCAAAGCGGATTGATGCTCTATCTCCAAAAGGGTGTATTGCTTTATGTCCTTGAGTCAGTACTGCTTTGCTTGATGCTTCTTGTAAATATTAAGCCCATTAAGGAGCTCTTCACACTTATTTTGGGAAGATTTTTGAAAAAACGTAAAAGTGAATAAACAGAATATGTTATGTTACTATTGCCAAAATCTGTATTTTAGTGTATAATGAACAAAAGATGTTAAAAATATGATTGAATTAAATATAACTTTTGGAGGAAATGTATGAAAAAGATGACTGTATCTCAGGCTAAGAAAGCAATAGATGATAAGCTTAGTCATTTCTTTGGGGTTGACCCGAAAACTGCTACCGACGAGCAGTATTATAAAGCGGTTGCAATGATTGTCCGTGATATACTTTCGGAAATGACAAGTGATTTCCGTCACGAAGCAAATAATCAGGATTCCAAGCAGGTTTACTATCTCTGTATGGAATTCCTTATGGGACGTTCACTTAAGAACAACCTTTATAATCTTGATTTAACCGATACATTTAAAGAGGCTCTTGCAGGCTTTGACGTTAAGCTCGATAATCTTTACGAGATTGAGCCGGACGCAGGTCTCGGTAACGGCGGCTTGGGAAGACTTGCCGCTTGCTATCTTGACGGACTTGCAACCGACGGCTTTCAGGCTATGGGATATTCTATCAGATACGAGGCAGGTATTTTCAAGCAAAAGCTTGTTGACGGCTGGCAGACAGAACTTCCTGATTTCTGGCTTCCCGGCGGAGAGGTTTGGCTTGTTCCGAGAGAGGAAAGAGCGCAGGAGGTTAAGTTTGAAGGCTGGATTGATGAAAGCTGGGACGGCGATTACCATCATGTAGAATACAGAGATTGCAATACTGTTACTGCAATCCCTTATGATATGTACGTTTCGGGAAAGGGCAAGGGCGTTGCAAGGCTTCGTCTTTGGGCAGCAAGAAAGCCCGACCTTGATATGGGACTTTTCAATTCCGGCTCATATATCAAGGCTATGGAGCGTTCAGCTATGGCAGAGGCTATTTCAAAGGTGCTTTATCCTGCCGATAATACTCCTGAGGGTAAATCTCTCAGACTTCGTCAGCAGTATTTCCTTGTTTCTGCGTCGATTCAGGATATAATCAGACGTCACCTTACAAAGTATAATACTCTTGACAATCTTCCCGATAAGGTTGCAATTCATATTAACGATACCCACCCGACTATGGCTATCCCCGAGCTTATGAGAATTATGCTTGATGAGTGTGGTTATGACTGGGATTCTGCTTGGAGCATTGTAACAAGAACTGTTGCCTACACTAACCATACAGTTATGAAGGAGGCTCTTGAGTGCTGGAGCGAGGACCTTTACAAGAGGCTTCTTCCACGTATTTATGAGATTACAAAGGAGATTGACAACCGCTTCCGTGCTTATGTATGGGGTGCAACACAGGATGCAGGCAAGGTTGAGAGAATGGCAATTTTCTCAGGCGGTGTTGTCAGAATGGCAAACCTCTGCGTTGCAGGCTCTCATTCTGTAAACGGTGTTTCTGCTCTCCATTCTGAAATTCTTAAGGATACCGTTTTCCACGATTTCTATACAATCACTCCCGATAAATTTAAAAATGTTACAAACGGTATTGCCTTCAGAAGATGGATTTGTCAGGCTAATCCAAGGCTTACCGATTTCATTACAGAGCTTATCGGCGACGGCTTTATTACCAAGAGTGACGAGCTTTTAAAGCTTCGTGATTACAAGAATGATAAGCAGGTGCTTGACAGACTTTCTGCAATCAAGCTTGCTAATAAAGAGGATTTTGCTAAAATCGTTAAAAAGAGAAACGGTATTGAAATTGACCCAACATCTATTTTTGACGTTCAGGTTAAAAGACTTCACGAATATAAGCGTCAGCAGTTAAATGTTCTTAACATTATTGCTCAGTATCAGATGCTCAAGGCTAATCCGAATATGGAATTTCAGCCGAGAACATATATCTTTGCATCTAAAGCCGCTCCGGGCTACTTTATGGCAAAGAAGATTATTGAGCTTATTGACGCTCTTGCAAAGGTTGTAAATAACGACCCCGATATCAAGGGCAGAATTAAGGTTGTATTTATGGAGGACTACAACGTATCTCTTGCCGAGGCACTTATGCCTGCCGCAGATATTTCAGAGCAGATTTCACTTGCAGGTACGGAGGCTTCCGGCACAGGTAATATGAAGCTTATGCTTAACGGTGCAGTTACTCTCGGTACAATGGACGGTGCAAACGTTGAGATTTACGACGCTGTGGGCGAGGATAATATCTTCATTTTCGGTATGACAACTCCCGAGGTACAGCAGCTTCAGCGTGACGGATATAATCCTATGCAGTATCTCGGCAATAACGAGGTGCTTAAAAATGCTGTTGAATTTATCGGTGCAGGCGTAAACGGTAAGAGCTTCGGTGAGATTACATCATCACTTATGAATGTTGACCAATATATGGCACTTGCAGATTTTGCCGATTATCAAAAGGCTCAGCAGCTTTCGGCAGAGGCTTATGCCGATAAGGAAAGATTTGCAAGAATGTCACTTATGAATATAAGCGGAGCAGGTGTATTCAGTGCAGACCGTTCAATAATGGACTACGCAAATAACATTTGGCACACAAAGCCTGTTGTATTAAAAAAAGAAGAACCTGTAAAGGCAGAGAAGAAGTCTGCACCAAAGGCAGAAAAAAAGGCAGAAAAGAAGCCTGAACCAAAGGCAGAAAAGAAGCCTGAGCCAAAGAAAGCAGACACTAAAAAAACTGCACCAAAAACAGATAAAAAATCAGCTAAAAAGACAACTAAAAAGTCCAAGTAAATTAGTATTTATCGAGGTGTTTTTGAAGCGAATATTACGGGTCGTCGGGGACGCCGACCCCTACATTATTACAGGAGCGTTCTTGATATTTTGTAGGGGATGGCGTCCTCGACATCCCGCAAATTTTCAATATGTTATTGTATCAAACTATCGTAGGGGCTTGCAGTGCAAGCCCGTTATAAGCGGGCGACCAATGGTCGCCCCTACGGTTGATTTGTAATAACGACGTTGTTTATGTATGTAGGGGAGGGGTTCCATCCCCTCCCGCAAAATTAAATTTTCGGGCAGGCACAGAGACCTGCCCCTACGAAAGTTTGTTGCAGTAACACACGGATAAATCTTAATTTGATTTGTCATTAACGGTCGGGCAAAGGTGGTGTGTTTTTCAATGCCCACCTTCTCGTTTGCGTGCAGGCTCAGCCTGCCAAACCCAAATTTAAAAGACACGGACGAAAAAACCGTGTCTTTTGCTGTAAGGAGAAGCTATGCTTATTTTCAATTCAAGAAACAAAGCATACAAGTCAATAATTTCCGCATTAGCCACTGATGAAAAATGCAAGTTCAGAATAATTGTTCCCCGTGACTGTAAGTGCAGCAGTGCCGTCCTTGCCGTTACAAAGGAAAATGAGGACACGGCATATTACGGTATGTTCTGGGCCGGAATGTGCGGCAATGATTATGAATACTGGGAGCTTCATTTTTCGGCAACAACTCCGGGGCTTTACTTTTACCACTTTGAGCTTGAAACCCCTTGGGGTAAAAGCTTTGTTAAAAACGGCGGAAACGGTATAGGTGAGATGAATGCCGAGGATGGAGAATTTCAGCAAACCGTTTATGATAAAAGCTTTACTGTTCCCGATTTTCTTAAGGGCGGTATAATCTATCAGATATTCCCGGACAGATTTTATAATTCGGGACAGAGCAAAAAGAATGTTCCGCCTGTTCGTGTAATGCGTAAATGGGGCGAGGAGCCTTACTGGAAAGCAGAGCAGATGAACGGAATTTGGAACAATGACTTTTTCGGCGGGGATTTAAAGGGCATTGAGAAAAAACTGCCTTATCTTGCGGATTTGGGAGTTAGCTGTATATATATCAACCCTATTTTTGAGGCACATTCAAATCACAGATACGATACTGCCGATTATGAAAAAATCGACTGTCTTTTGGGTACTGAAAAAGACCTGAAAAGCCTATGTAAAACTGCAAAAGAAAAGTATAACATTTCAATAATTCTTGACGGTGTTTTCAGTCATACAGGCTGTGACAGTAAGTATTTCAATATGTATAATACCTACGATTCCATAGGTGCTTATAATAGTAAGTCAAGCCCTTATTTTGACTGGTATAAATTCATAGATTATCCCGACGATTACCATGCTTGGTGGGGCATTAAGCTTTTGCCTGAGGTGAACGAAGAAAATGAAGGCTATCGTAATTATATCTGCGGTGAAAACGGAATTTTGAGAAAATGGCTCAGATGCGGTATCAGCGGTTGGAGACTTGACGTTGCAGACGAGCTCCCTGATATTTTCCTTGACGATTTGCGAAAAGCCGTAAAAGCGGAAAATAAAGATGCCGTTATTATCGGTGAGGTTTGGGAGGACGCCACAAATAAATTTGCATACGGCGAAAGACGTCGTTATCTTTTAGGCGAACAGCTTGATTCGGTAATGAATTATCCCTTTGCAAATGCAATTCTTGATTTTGTAAAATACGGAAACAGCGAGGCATTTTTCAATTCTGTTATGTCAATAGTTGAAAATTATCCTCCGAATGTGCTTAATATACTTATGAATCATATCGGCACCCACGATACTCTGCGAGCTATTACAAGGCTTGCAGGACCAAACCCTGACGGCTATGACAGACAGTGGCAGTACGAGCATAATGAGCTTTCAGAGTGTGATTATTTGAAAGGTGTTTCAATGCTTAAAATGGCGTCGCTTATTCAGTATACCTTGCCCGGTGTACCGTCTGTGTATTACGGTGACGAGATTGGTATGCAGGGAATGAAGGACCCATTTAACCGTGGTTGTATGAATTGGGATAATCCTAATAGAGAACTGCTAAAATGGTATCGCCGTCTCGGTCAGATAAGACACGGCTGTAAAGCATTTACAGACGGTGAGTTCAATCCAATTTATTGTGGTGATTCTGTTATAGCATATAGCCGTGAAGGCGAAAACGGTAAATGCCTTGTTGCCGTAAATAACAGCCCCGACACAGCAAAAATTTTTGTGGGCACACATTGGGATAATTCCTATAGCTTTTTTGACCCTGTCTGTGCCGACGGCTTCATAGAACTTCCCCCATATAGATATACAATACTATCTCAGCAGTAGACAAAAAATAATAAGGCTTTTTATAACTATATATTAATCACAAAATCCCAAGCACAATGCTTGGGATTTTGTGATTATTTTATTCTATTAATTTTCGTAAAAAATATCATCAAAGGTTACGTCTAAGATTTCTTTTATAAGCCTGATTTCATCGGGATAAATATGGCGCTGTCCAACCTCTATTTTAGCAACGGCACTTCTTGTTATGTCACAGCCTGAAAGCTGTAGCTTTGCCGCAAGCTGTTCCTGGGTGATTTTCTTTTTCTCTCTTATATTTCTTATGCTTTTGCCGAGCTGTGCCTCATATTCCGAATTCATAATGTCACCTCAATGCACCTAAATAAGAACAATACTTGACATTATTTTAACCTTATGATACCATATTATTGCACCTATATAGGTGCAATGTGACAATATATTTCACAAAGGTGGTATGATATGAAAACTAAAAGGTATATATCAGCAGTTTTATCACTTTTAATTATTGTAACTGCAATGTTTCCTTGCTTTTTTGCGATAAATAATTATATTCAGCAAAGGGATGTAATAACATTTTCTTCAAGGGTAACAGAGCTGAATAAAAAATACAATACTGTTACAGCAGAGAATTTAATAAATCCTGACGGCAGTAAGAATTTTACAGCAAATGAAAACAGGCTTATTGTTAAATCGGACAGCAAAATCAACGGTACAAATGAAATTGACTCAGTTTACGGCTGTGGCTATGCAGTTTTGCAGTATAATGATGAGACTGTTATGGAGTCTGACCGTGAAATGCTGTCCTCCTGCGGATATACTGTTGGTGATGATAAGGTTCTTTGTGTAAATGATATTAGTGATAATGATATAACCGTAAAATATGCAGTAGGCGGAACATATCATTATAGCTTAGTCGGTGCCGATTATGCACAGGATTTTATAGAAAACAGTGGTAAAGAATATGATGAAATTGTTGTAGGAGTATTAGATTCGGGAGTAAATTACAATCACGAATTGCTTGCTGAAAGGATAACGGATACAAATTTGAATTTCAGCAGTACGGGAGCAAAAAATGATTGTATGGATGACCAGGGACACGGCACTCTTGTTTCAGGTATTATAGTACAGTCAACACCCGATAATGTAAAAATAAAGCCCTATAAGGTTGCAAACAGCTCGGGAGGTGCAACTGAAAGCGAGCTGTTAAGTGCTCTTCAATATATTCAGCAGGAAAAGAATAAACCCGATATATTGAATATGAGCCTCGGTGGATATGATATGCTTGAAGAGGGTATGTATATTCTCAGAGAAGAGGTTCAGAAGCTTGTTGATTGCGGTATAACAGTCTGTGTATCTGCCGGAAATGAAGGTGTACCGTCGGATTATATTATTCCCGGAGGTGTTGAAGATGTAATTACTGTAAGCTCCTGCGGAGATGACGGAGCCTTCAGCGATTTTTCCGACTACGGAAAAATGATAGATGTCTGTGCTCCCGGTGAAAATATCTATTCTTCAACCATAGACGGTGATTATTCTTCTCAATATTCAGGCACATCATTTTCCTGTCCTTTTACAGCGGCAGCCTGTACATATATCCTTATGCAGCATCCGGATTATACCCCTTCTCAAGTACAGGAAAAAATAAAATCAACTGCCGTTTATCAGGGTGAGGATGACTCTTATTACTACGGATCCGGTATTTTAAGCTTTTCAAATTTGATTGATGATAAGACCTATGAAGCACCAAAGCCAAGCATTGAGGGCGGACTTTATCACGAGGCACAGACAATTACATTTGATGTTCCTGAGGGTACAGAGCTTATTTACTCAACATCAAGGCTTGCACCTTCATTAAATAATTCAACTGTTTATTCGTCACCTATAGTAATAGAAAGCGATACAGTTATTCATTATGCACTAAAAAAGGACGGAAGATATGTCAGTCCTATTGAATCATCAGAATATATTATTCAGTATTATGCAAGTAAAAGTGATTTTTCGGTAGTGCTTGGAATGTTGAAATCATATAACGGAGATAAAACAAATATAGTTGTTCCCGATAATATAAGTGCAACAAGTGTCTATAACAGTGCCTTTAAAGGCAGTAATATCACAAGCATTGTTCTTCCCGATAAAATTACAACTCTGGGAACAAGTGCTTTTCAGGACAGCTCACTAAAGCATATTACAGCTAAGGGTGTTAAAAAATTCAGCGGTGAAAATGTTTTTTATAACTGCAAGGATTTAAGAGATGAAGAAATGCCTAATTTGGCAACTGTGACCGAATCTGCGTTTTACGGCTGTGCAAAGCTTCATACAATAGATTTCGGAGAAAATATTACAAAGCTTAAAACCTCATTATTTGAAGAATCGGGATTGCTTTACGCTGATTTTCCAAATGCTCAAATAACTTCATCTTCAAATGAAAATGTGTTTAAGGGCTCAAATCTTTTCACCTGCAGTATACCGAAAATTGAAGAAATCGGTGTAAATTTTTTCTTCGGCTGTAGTTATCTTTACGATCTTGAGATGTTACCGATAAAGACGCTTATGAGTAAAGGATTGTATGGTTGTTATTATTTAAAATATCTTGATTTTTCAAATCTTGAAAAATTATATTCAGGTGGATTAAGCGGAACGGCAGTTAAATATTTTTATGCTCCGAAAATAAAAACCTTTGCCGACGGTGGAACACAGTTAGGCGAATTTTGTAACTGTACAACCGTAGATTTACCTAACTTTACCGATGAGATTAAGTCAGGATTCCTGTTGCGGTCGCTTATTCGTGAATTGAGATTGGAAAAGGTTACAACTGTAGGTTCGGGTGCGTTTAAAAATACTCCGATGCTAAAAAGGATTTATCTTCCTAACGCCACTCAATATTGCTCTCCGTCGGTAGTTACGTCAGCAATAGATAATGCTTATAATTCAATCGGAATTTATTTTAACAAATATCCTACTCAGGAAATTGTGTGGATACCGAAGGCTACGTCTTTGCCGTCTTTAATAAATGTTGAGGGTGTATCATTGTTCTATGCACCGTCAGCGACATCTGTTTCGGTGAAAATCGGTGACAGTGATAAAGGCTCTGCTTTTGTGTTATCAGACGTTGCATTAAGTGAAGATGTCACCTTTGCAAGTTCAAATACAGACGGCTTCAAGATTACGCCAAAGGTTATTGCTTCTGCGGATTCGCCCCTTAATACGACTGAGAGTACATATGATTTTGTATCCGTTGATGATGTGAAATATTTAAGCTTTGAAAATTCTGATTTTAGATACAGTGCCGATAATACAGAATTTCTTATTCCAAATGATTATCTTCGAGGCTTTTGGAGTACATATGAAATCAATAAAAGCAGAAATCAGTCGCAGTATTCATTTATTTTAGATTTTTCGAATGACGGTATTATCAATTCAAAGGATTTCAGCGTTTATGTTAAAAATATAAATTCATAGCAAAATTTAAATTATATTATAAAATAAAACACCTTGGTTAAAATATAACCGAGGTGTTTTTTATGCGTATAAAAGGTAAAACGGCGTTTTTTGATAATCCGCCTGTTATAACGGGACACGCAGGAGTAGTGGGCAAAAAAGAGGGAGAAGGACCTCTTGCACAGGATTTTGACGCAATCTTTGAAGATACCACAATGGGACAGCAGTCCTATGAGCTTGCAGAGTCGGCTATGCTCCACGACGCAATAATCAGAGCATTGTCGGACGCTAAAAAGAGTCCGTCGGAAGTTAATTTTATTTTAAGCGGTGACCTGCTTGATCAGTGTATGGGCTCGGCATTTGCACTAAAGGATTTGAATGTTGCCTCAATCGGACTTTTCGGAGCCTGTTCAACAATGGCACTTTCTCTTGCAGTAGGCTCAATGCTTATAGACGGCGGAGCTGATTGCATAGTTGCAGGTACTTCAAGCCATTTCTGTTCTTCCGAAAGACAGTTTAGATTTCCTCTTGAATACGGAGGACAAAGACCTCCAACGGCACAGTGGACAGTAACAGGCGCAGGCAGTGCAGTAGTGGAGAAAAAGGGCAAGGGTATTAAAGTAAAAGCAATACAAATCGGCACAATCACAGATTTGGGCATCACCGATGCCAACAATATGGGTGCCGCCATGGCACCTGTAGATGCTATACTTAGACCATAAGATATGTCAGACTTTGATAAATGGCGATAACCACGCCGTATTTAATTATTGATTCCTTATCTATTTCTCAAAGTCTCCCGATTTCTTATAAAACGGCAGTATGCATTTTCTACACAAATAAATTTAGGGGGGATATGCTTTTGATAATACAAAACAATATTACATACGAAAAAGCGGAATTGGATTTTAAAAAGATAAGTAAGCCAAAATGCCATATCGGTGCTTGGGGACAACGACGTGCAAGCTACCTGCGTCGGTTTGAGCCGGAAAGGTATAATGCAATGCTTTGCAATGAAACAATAGGGGATTACCTTGAGCAGATTGATAAAAAGGCATGCGAAATGTACGATAACCTGATGAAAGAATTTGCAAAGCAGCAGAATATCAACGAAGAGCTAAAAGCCGAAAATTATCTCCTGTGGCTGCAAAAAATGAACTCAGCAAATAATAAGGCGAAAAATATCGTTTATGACAAGCTTATTTTTAAGGATTAATCGCCTTAAATGTGCAGATTTCTGCTTTGCAAATTAGGTGCTTTTGTGAAAATCAAAAATGTAAGTATCAAAAATCCCCAAATCACTTGATATCACAAGGCATTTGAGGATTTCAAAAAATGAGATAAGTATAATACTGGGATAGTACTATCTCTTTTCTGTAATAATTCTGAATAAGAAAATGTACAGTAGGCGAAAATCCCAGTCTGAGCAGTGCGAATTTATGAGCGTTACTCAGGCGGGATTTTCGCCTGCATATTTTTAGCATTGGTATTGATTTTTATTTATCTTGATAGTATAATATGATTAATAAATGTGACGATAACGGCAAAAATATTAAATGAGGTGATTTTTTGGAAATAAAAAGAGATGTATATTTAGATAGACTTGTTGCAAGAAAACAAAATGGATTCATTAAAGTAATTACGGGTATAAGAAGATGCGGTAAATCATATTTGATGAATAAAATATTTTATAATTATCTACTGTCAGAAGGTATAGATAAAAGCCATATCATAAAATTTGCATTTGATTCAGCAGAAGATTTGTTGCTTATTGATGAAGATATTATTGAAATTAATGAGAAAAACCGTAAGGTTAATCCGAAAAAATTTATGAAATATATTTCAGGTAAAATTGAGGACGATTCTGTTTATTATCTTTTACTTGATGAGGTTCAGCTTCTTGGCAGCTTTGAGGCAGTGTTAAACGGATATTTGAGAAAGGATAATTTTGATATTTATGTTACGGGAAGCAATTCAAAATTTTTATCAAGTGATATTTTAACAGAGTTTGAGGGCAGGGGCGATGAAGTTCACATTTTGCCGTTATCATTTTCGGAATTTTATTCCGTGTATGAAGGAACAAAGGAGGAAGCCTTTGATGATTATATGGTGTATGGCGGATTACCTGCTATAGCATCTATGAAAACAAATGAACAAAAATCGAATTACCTGATTACTCAAATGAACAACGTTTATATCAAAGACATTGTTGCACGGAATAATCTTAATTCTAATCAAGATATAAGCGAGCTTGTAGATGTTTTGTCATCAGGGATATCAACCCTGACAAATCCAAGGAAATTAGAAAACACCTTTAAATCCTCTAAAAATTCTACCTTATGTGCATCAACCATTGATAAATATATAGGTTATCTTAAAAATTCTTTTTTAATCAGCAAAGCAGAAAGATATGATGTAAAGGGTAAAAAATATATCAGTACTCCGTATAAGCTGTATTTTGAGGATACAGGGCTTCGTAATGCAAGACTTAATTTCAGGCAAATTGAAGAAACTCATTTAATGGAAAATATTATTTACAATGAGCTTAGATACAGGGGATATAATGTTGATGTCGGTGTAATTGAGTTCAGAGAAAAAAACGATGACGGCAAAGAAATTCGCAAACAGGTTGAAATTGATTTTGTCGCAAACCAAGGCAGCAAGCGATACTATGTCCAGTCAGCGTATGCAATACCTAACAATGAAAAATGGGAGCAGGAAACAAGACCGTTTGATAAGACGAATGATTCATTTAAAAAAATTGTTATTGTTGAAAAGAGTATGAAGCCTCGAAGAGACGAAAAAGGATATTTAATGATGGGCGTTAAAGAATTTTTACTTGACTTAAATAGTCTTGAAATTTGATTTTCAAATGAAATTCGGCAATATTTCCGTTTGATTTTAAATAAAAGGACGTGTGATAATATGAAAAAGATAAACAAGATATTAGCTGTTATTTTAA
>JBJFHZ010000045.1:1289-2740 GCA_051894075.1 Eubacterium sp. | reverse complement strand
CCGAAAGGTCAAAAGCAGAAATCGGTACCCTTACCTTTGTATACTCAAAATTGCAAGGGTTGGTACCGATTGGTGCCAACCCTATTTATATTCTTGTCCTGACTGTTCTCTGCGGAAAGGACACTAAATGTTTTTGCTATACTGGCAAGCTGTAATTGCAAAATATCCGTAGCCTTTGGATTTTGATTTAACCCAAATTCAAAATTCAAAGGAGATTACAGTAAATGTCAAATAATTTTATTTCAGCTCTCGAGGAGCAGTTTAATAAGGATTGTAAAGTTATAAATATTCGATATGAATATGAAGGTTTTAGCGGAAAAGAGAGGTACATCATAGCAAGCTGCCTTACAGAAAAGGAAATCTGGAATAAATACCCAAAGCAAGCGAAACTCTATGCACCGTTCGTAAAGGTGGATTTGAGTTTTATAGAAGTTCGTCAAAAGTATATCAATAACGAAGATAAGTTTTGCAAAAGAGCCAAGCGCACGCAAGACATTTTTAACTTTGATGAAACTACCGCTGTATTTCATAAGGAGCTTTTAGCTAATGATTTTGTATTGGAAAGAATTAACCAAGAGAAGGAATGTGAGTTACTTTCTACCCTTTACAAAGCTTTTGATACTTTAACAGAAAAGCAAAAATCAAGAGTTGTTAAGTATTATGTAAAAGATAAAACATTGCGAAATATTGCCGAAGAAGAGAATGTTAAATATCAAACTATAAATGAATCTCTTGAGGAAGCAATAAAAAAATTAAAAAATTTTTTCAAAACACCCTGACAAACGGGTACCCTTTGTCCAAATAAGTGAAGGGAGTAATTTTCCCTTAAATTTATGAAAAGAGGTAATGATATGACGAAAGGACATAAAGTCAAGCGAGGTGAAATATTCTTTTTTGACTTTGGTGAAACCCGAGGTTCTGTTCAAAACGGATTTAGACCGGTGATTGTTTTACAGGCAGATGAAATCAATGTCCGTTCAACAACAACCATAGTAGCTCCTTTGACGGGAATCATTAAAAAGCCTTATTTCTTTTCTCATGTTTATATAGGAAAAAGATATAGGCTTGAAATTCCTTCTATGATACTTATGGAACAGATAACTACAGTGAATCAAAGTGATTTGAAGGATTGCCTTGGAAAAGTCACGGAGAAGGCACTAATCAGAACTATAAATGCTGCTTTGATGCGAACATTCGGAATTCCGCATAATAACAGTATGAACACGGGCGATATACGTTGTTTATGCCAAAAGCACCTAAAAGAATACAAACTTTTGCCGGAATATATTATTAAGCGTTTTGATCCGCTCCAGGTTAAAAAGGATAAGTGTGACAAATGTAATGACCTCGGATATGATTATGTTTTCTTTGACAAGAAAGAAGTACTTAAAAAAAGAGGTGGAGTTATGGTGGGCAAAAATTAATCAAAATCGCATAATTGTCAAAGCCGG
>JBJFHZ010000045.1:0-1189 GCA_051894075.1 Eubacterium sp. | reverse complement strand
GTTAAGGTAGGAAGAAAATACATAATCCCGAAGCAAAGCGTAACGGACTTTATTAATTCAGGATTATATTAAAAACGCATAATTGTCAAAGCCGACTGATTAAGTTAGAATAAGTCTAATGAATATTGGTCGGCTTTCAATTTGGAAAGGAGATAGCTATTATGCCGACCACAGGATATTTAAGAGAGAAAAAAGGAAGATATTATGCTGTACTGAATCTTTACGATAGTACAGGAAAGAGAATTCAGAAATCCCACGCAACAGGCTTGCCTGTTAAGAATAATAAGCGAAAAGCAGAACAGATATTAAAGCAATTGTGTGTTGAGTATGACAACAAGAATTTAAATTTCTACTCCAACATAAAGGTTGCCGACTATTTCAAGAAATGGCTTGTAGCAATAAAATCAGAAGTTCGTCCAAATACTTATCGCAGCTATAAAGGGAATATGGAAAATCACATTATCCCTTACTTTGAAAAGCTGGGTACTGAGCTTCAAGAGCTAAAGCCGCATCAGCTTTCCGATTATTACAAGTCGAAGGTAGGAACAATATCCGTCACAACGATAAAACATCACCATCAAAACATATCAAAGGCTCTTGCCGACGCTGTAGAAAAGGGGTTAATATCAATAAATCCTGCAACAGCTGCCAAAACGCCCAAGCAGACAGAAAAATTCAAAGCAGAATTTCTTAACCGAGTGCAGATAAAACAGCTATTAGCTTATCTTGAAGGAACAAGTATTTACCTGCCGACATATCTTTGTACGGTTTACGGATTCAGACGAAGCGAAGTGTTAGGTTTAAAGTGGCATAATATTGATTTTGAAAACGAAACCATATGGATTAGGGAAACCTTACAGCAGAGTACAAAGGAAATAAGCGGAGAAAGCAATTATACTTCATCCACAAAGACAGAAAGCAGTAATCGAACCTTGCCGATGATACCGCAGGTAAAAAAGATACTTCTTGAACAGAGGGAGCGTCAGATGAGAAACAAAGAATTTCTAAAAGACGCATATATCTCAAATGACTATGTTTGCACCTTTGATAACGGTAAGGAGATAACGCCTAATTATCTGACGAAAAAATTTCATACGCTGATTGAGAAGCAAAACGATTTTCCGCAAATCAGATTTCACGATTTACGCCATAGCGTTGCAAGTAATCTGTTGAATGATGGATTTACTAC
>JBJFHZ010000044.1:0-14154 GCA_051894075.1 Eubacterium sp. | reverse complement strand
GCTAGCCTGTCACGCTAGAGGTCGACGGTTCGAGCCCGTTCCGGGTCGCCATTTTGCTGATATGGCTCAGGCGGTAGAGCACATCCTTGGTAAGGATGAGGTCACCGGTTCAAGTCCGGTTATCAGCTCCACGAAAAGAGATACCTTTTTGGTGTCTCTTTTTGTTATATATTAGGACTTGAACCGGTGACACGAGGCTCCAAATCTTTGATTTGGGAGAAAAGGTACAGTGTACCTTTTCGTAGCGAGTGGTTTCTTTAAAGTCCGGTTATCAGCTCTAAAAAGCATTGATGTTATGAGCGAGTCCTTTGAGACAACGTCGCCGTCTTCAATGCTTTTTTTCTTTTGGCAAATCGTCTCAACAACCAACTTTAATTCTCAAAAAAATTAGGTGGCAGATTTCTCTGCCACCTATGTTTAATATTATTCAAAGTGCATATAGCCGTCACTGTCAAAATACAGATTAAGACTCGCTGTTTGAACAGTGCCATCGTTATATTCAACAGTAAACGTAATAGTATCCTTGATTTGCGACAAATCAAACTTTGGATCATTTCCAATTGCTTGGTATACATCGTCTGTTATATTCCAAAACAATTCATATCCTTTGTTTACTGCCGGTGATGTACCGCATTCGAATACTGAGCTTTCTTGGCTTTCTCTTAATTCATTGCCGGAAATCGAAATTTTATTTCCAATTTGCTGCATACCGTTGCTTTTAGCTTTTGTTACATAGTTAAAAACTAGTTCACCATATTTGCTGATATTACTGATAGTCATTTTTTTAAAATCAGAATAATTATCCGTATTGAGTGCAATTATACCACCTAAAAGCACATAAACCTTTACAGTTGCTTCTCCTTTTGGTGAATTAATAGTGCTTTTACCGGATTGTAAAACAGCACTATGCCCTTCGCTTGATAAAGCATCCATATCTTTTTCAAGATTAGATCTATCCAATTCGTATAATTTTTCAGCTTGGGCAATAGCTTTTTCGTCAGTAATATCTGCATAATGAATTGAATAAAATACATTCTGTTCATTCATACTGTCAGCTTTAATATCGCTTACCTGCTTGTATTCTCCGGCATAAGCCACCATAACGGATAGTGGGTTTGTGTTACTTTGAACAACCTGTGGATTTTTAGCTGTCTCTTTGTTATTAATAAAATGATTAACACCAACACCGGCAATAAGAAGTGCAAATGCTAAAGCCACTGACGCTAATTTTTTAAAGGTTAATCCTCTACGAACTTTTTTATCTACTGTCATATCAAAAATCCTTTCAATTGCATCATCTGAATGACGGACTCCTGACATAGCATCCTTATAAATATCCCTATTATTCATTTATCCAATCATCTCCTAAAATGCTTTTCAAGTGTGTTCTCGCTCTGCAGAGTCTTGTTTTCACTGCTGATGGTTTGCTTTTAACGATTTCTGCAATCTCATTTATCTGCAAATCCTCATAGTAAAACAAATGCACTGCCAATCGTTCTTTTTTCGGTAATGACATAATTGCATTGAAAACATCAAAGTTTTTGATTGAATCAAAGGTATACAACTCCCTTGCCTCATCAAGTGCAATATTGTTTTTGACAAATGGTGATTTAAAATGGTCTTTACACTTGTGAACACAAGTGATAGTTAGCCATTTATCCATATGCTCATCATCATTAAATACTTTATTTGTTTTCCACAGCTTTAATAATGTGTCCTGCATTACATCTTCAGCATCGTGATGATTCTTTAGACAGGAAAGTGCAATCAAGTATAATCTGTTACTGTTCCTTTTTACAGCACATATGTATTCATCATTTGTCATTTTTTCACCACCTTATTGAAAGGCCCTTTCACCTATATAGCGATTTTGAGATACAAAAGGTTACATATTTTTTTGAATTATAACAAAAATTATAGAATTACACAATCACTCCTTATTTGAACTGCACATTTATAAGCTCTGAATAAATAAAGAAAAAGTGTCCAACTCAAACCGAATAACAACCGATATTCAACAGCAAAAGAAATCCTTGCAATAGTTACAGAGCCGACTTTAACATATTGAAATATAATAAGTTTATTGTTATAATCTAATTAAGACAAAACGAAAGGAATACATATTATATGTTGGCAATTTATAAAAAACTGCTTGCAGGAGCCGGTATTGCGGCAGCAGTCGGTGCGGCAGCTTATGCAGGCATCAGCACATACTATTTCAAAAAGAAGTGCAGATTGGGAACTGAGTTTGTTGAAGGCATCATTGATGAATACGACTGGCAAAGCAGTGACAAATTCTGCGCAGATGATTATCCCGCAATTACTGCAAAAAACGGCAAGGTAAGAATTTTAGCCCTTACCGACACACATCTTGAAATGACGGGAATTTATTCAAACGACAGATGGACCAAGCATATTCCGGTTAAAACAGGATACAGGCACATAAAAAAGCTGATTGAGGCTTCACAGCCGGACCTTATAGTTTTAACCGGTGATGTTCTTACTGACCCGTTTAGTGATATTGTATTTCAAAATATTGCTGATTTTCTTGACGGCTTTAACATTCCATGGACAATGGTTTTCGGCAATCATGACGGAGAATGGAGAGCCAGCAAGGAATTTTTCTGCAACGTTATGGAAAAATCAAAAAACTGCATTTTCCGGCCGGGTCCCACAAATTTACAAGGGCTTGGCAACTCGCTTATAAATCTCAAAGCTGCTGACGGTAAAATATTTTACAGCCTTATACTTATGGATTCAGGCGACAGCCAAAAAATTGATGAAAATAAAATTTGGTACAGCGATATGAAGCTGGATAAAACTAACAGGCGCTTCGGCACCGTCAGAGTGGGTATTGACGATAAACAAACACAGTGGTACAAATGGGTAATTAACGGACTTAAGGAACAATGCGGCGATACGGTTGAAACTATGCTTGCAATGCACTTCCCTCTCAAGGCATATGAATATGCTGTCAGGTTGGGTAAATTTACCCGCAATGAAATGCCCTTTGAGGTATCCGGAGAGGACTGCTACGATCCACCCGAAAAGTTCTCAAAATTTAATGAAATGGATGCTGACACCTTGAAGGAAGGATATGAGGATTACAAGAAAAACTATCCTTTTTATAAGGCGATAAAGGAGCTTGGCAGCACAAAGCATATCATAACAGGTCACAACCACTGCTTTGGCTACACGGCAGATTTTGACGGTATCAGCTTTACATCGGTTGTTAAGACCACCAGCATTTATGTAGAGCGCAAATACGACCACGGAAAACGTGGAGGAACAATATTTGAAATCAGCGAAAATGCAGTAAACGGCACCCATGTGACAAAAAATCAGCCGATTTATAATAGGGAGTTAAAATAGTGTTCAACCAGACAAAATATTTTATATTTCTCTTACTCAAATAAATCATTTTTGTCTAACCCTTTTTCCAAACCGCTCATACCGACAACCCTTGGCCACTTGTTTGTGGCTATAATAGTTGTTGCGTTGATGTTGCCCAAATGAGCGTAAAAATGTCGCATTTGCCCTATCATACACTCTAATCGGTTATGCTTGTATCCATTAGGCTTGGTATATAAATCTTCATCTGTCAGGCTGTCAAGATAGTTCAATATCTTTGTTCTGACATCTTCAAAATAGTCTAATAGTTCTTCTCTTGACAATGTTTTATTACCCATATAGTCTAAACTGTTTAAGCCTTCTTCGTGAAAGCTTGGCTCGTCATATTCCAAAGGATTGATAAACCATTGGTCGCAAGAATGAAGCGTATGATAGCAATGCTTCCAAACGGGCATATCGCACAATATGTAATCCATATCACAAGTAACTAATGTAACATAAAAGTTGTGAAACATTATTTCCGTACTATCTCTAACTACTTTTATTAATTCGTTTTTCATATTTATTTCCTCTCATATAATTCTTCAATACTTTTAAACTCGTTGCTGATTATGTCTTGTGTAATATATTCGCCGTTTTTCCAATAGCATTTTTCGGCAACTGAATTATCATCAATAGTTAATATTCTGTACTGATTATCAACGATCTCCAATGCGGCATTATCCAGCTGAACAGCAGGTATTTTGTGTGTTCGTTTCATCATTTGTTTGACAGATTCGATTCTTTCAGGCTCTTTAACAATATGCGGTGCAAACAAAACATTTATTAATCCAAGTCCTGCTACTCTGATAATTTGACTTGAATTTGATGAGATTGCTCTTGAATCGGAATTACCGTAATCGCACCAGCAAATGCCTCCTGCACTAACGCCACACAAAACCTTATCCTCGTTGAAAGCCTCGATAAGCATTTTATCAATTCCATACATTTTAAATAATCGCATCAGCTTAAATGTATTTCCGCCACCAACATAGATAATATCAGCTTTCTTGATTTTGCTACTTGTTATCTCGTTATTCTTGATTTCTTCATATCGCAGGTAATCTGTTGGGCATCCATACATACCGTTATAAATACCATCCATTATCTCTAAATAGTAGTCAGGATAATTATTAGCCAAGCCTATAAACAAAAAGTTTGGTTTTTCTTTGCCTGTAAGTCTGATTATCTCTTTGTCGAAAGGTGCTGTTTCATATTTTGTGTTGTGGTGTCCGTTTTCTCCGCCACCTATTGCTACAATTTTTCCCATTTTTAAATCTCCTCTCGTAATCAATACATTTTATTATTACTTTTGTTTTCTTTGAATTCTGCAATAAGATTAAATTTATCAATAATCATTTGTGCAACCTCATCGGGAGAAAGGTTTTCGTTATTGATTTTTATATGATTTTTAAACCAATACTCATTCTCGTTAGTGTTCATACGATATTTTTCCTGTGAGGTAAGAAGATTTCGTCTGCTCCATTCCAAATCTTGCTTTGATTTTTTCTTTTCCAATCTGTTTGGAGTTATATTCCTTTTTAAACGAATATCTACACTTGCAGACAACTCAACAAAATAGAATGTGCCTCCTGTTTTTTCAAATTTGGCTTTTATCTCATTTAAGTAATCCAATTCGTTATTATCGTTAAAATCAACCTTAATTGTAAATATCATACTTTCATTATACTTTACTGCTGTATCAAAGGCTGCCATTCTGATTAGTTTATTAAATTCTTTTTGTGCAGGTGTAGCAAAACCAAAAATTCTGTCGGACACTTCTATTGAATCGTGATTAACCATTAAATTATATCCGATCTTTTCTTTTAAAGCTTCTGCAACAGTCATCTTGCCAACCGCTATCGGTCCTGTAATTACTACTAAATTTGCCATTTCAATACCTCCTAAAAAATAAACCGTTGATGTATATTGCCACACATCAACGGTTGCTTTGCTTTAAATTTAGAAACAAATATCATACCGAAATTGAGTGCAACAAAGAAATTCCATTTGTATCACAAATAGAATGATTAAGCTTATCGGATGTCGCACAAATAACGAATTGCATAATACTTTTTCCTTTCATTAATTTAACTAATACTAACACTAAAAGAAAAATTTGTCAAATTTTAATACCCATTTGACTTTACAAAGAAAAAACCTTGAAGCTACCGTTTAATTAGGAGTTTCAAGGTTTTTTGTGTAAAGCCGAAACTATAGCACATTAAATTCTATCGTTATGCAGTATGTGTTTTTTAATATGTTTTATTAAACACAATTTTCATCAACATCAACAATTTTTACTATATCTCCCGTTTCGTCTTTGATTCCTACTGAGGTTATGACTGACTTTCCGTTTTCCGATTTATACGTTGCTTTAATAAGAACATATTCGTCATTTTCAAAAATATCCTCAATATCAAATAATTCCGTTTGATTTTCCATTAAAATCACCTCCAGTTTAATAGTGGTGAATTTACTTATATGTAACACAAAAATATCCCACTCAGGTAAGTAAGGCTTGAAATTTCGCAGGCAATAAACAGTTGTTTAAAAAAGTTCTTTTATTTACGGTATAAATACTGTATAATAAATTAAGAGGGTGAAGTTTATGGGAGAAAACAAAACGTATATTTCCAAAAAGGAAAAGAGAAATTACATTTTCGGCTTATGCGGTCAGAATATGGTTTACTCACTTATCGGTGCTTCTTTTTTCACATACTTTATGACGGATATTGCACTGTTTCCTGCTGCTGTAGTTTCGGTGCTTTTAATCGCTATGAAGATATGGGACGGAGTAAACGATCCTATTGTAGGCTCATTTATTGACAGGCACAGCTTTAAAAACGGTGAAAAAATGAGGCCGTTTTTGAAATACACTCCCCTGCCTGTAGGCATTTTTACAGTTCTTCTTTTTCTTGTATTTTCAACAAAAGAGGATTTACTCTGGCTTAGAGTTGCATATTTTATTATAATGTATATCTGCTGGGACCTTGCATACACGGTTCAGGACGTTTCGGTTTGGGGTATTACCGCAATGATTTCCCCGAATTCCTCCGAGCGTGACAAATTTGTTCAATGGGCAAGGACCTTTGGCAGTTGTGTTTACAGTGCTTTAAGCACCGTTATACCTATGGTGCTTGAAATGATAGCTAATGCCAAAGGCGTCAGTATGGCTTTTATCACCTTGGTATTTGCAATTATTTTCGGTCTGGGCGGTGCAATGATAAGCTACAGGTGCTCTTATGCGCAGGAGAGAATCCACGTTAAAAAAGAGGACCAACAGGCTTCTATGAAGGAAAGCTTCCTTTTGCTTTTCAAGAACAAAATGATGCTTCTTGTTACATTAGCAAATCTTTTCGGTGCCCTTGGCTTCGGTATGAACCTTGTAACATATTTCTTCAAGTATGAAATTCCCGACAGCTTCCTCGGAAGCAGTATTATCGGCGCTTTAGGTCTTACGACTATTTACTTTATCATCACGGGATTGCCCGGCTTTATCGGTATGCTTTGTGCCGACAAATTAAAAAGGCTTTTAGGTAACTACGTTAATGTTCTTATTATGATTCAGGTTGTTAATATCATAGCAAGAATTATTGCTTTCGCAGTGGGCTTTGAGGGTAAAAAGCTGTGGATATCAATGATTATAATAGGCATCGGCAGTATTCCCAGCGGTGCCGCATCTATTGCGCAAACATCTATTTTCTGCGACAGTATTGATTATATGGAATGGAAAACAGGTAAGCGTACTGAGGGTATAACCTTTTCTATGCAGACCTCGTTTACTAAAATTTCAAGCGGTATTACCTCGGGACTTGCAACATTAGCACTGGCGGCTTTAGGCTACAGGGCTATTGACAATGCCGCAGTTTACGTAGGTACACAGACCGCCGCCTTTGACAAATGGATATGGCCGCTTGTTATTCTGACACCTGCAATAGCAAGCGTACTGTATATCATTCCTCTTCTTTTCATAAGATACACTAAGGAAAAAAGAGCAATAGTTGAGGGTGATTTAAAGGCAAGAAGAGAGGGAAAGGAAGAATCGGGTTTGTCTCCGTACTTTCTTGAAAAATCAAAGGACAAAGGAGAAAAGTGATGAAGGTATTATTAGCAATTCTAATCATTATCGGCGTTTTCATTGTAATAACGCTGATTAGGGCAGTTTTCTACAAGGCAGAAGAGCCTGTTCAGGAAGCATTCCCCGAGGAAAAGGTTGACTCCGAAAGAGTACAGAAAAAGCTATCGGAGGCAATCAAAATCAAAACAATATCCCACGAAAACGAGGACGAAACTGACTGGGCGGAATTTGACAGATTTCACGATTTCTTAAGGGAGTCATTTCCGCTTGTACATAAAAACCTAACTGTTGAAAATGTATCAACGGCAAGTCTGCTTTTCTACTGGAGGGGCAGTGACGAAAGTCTTGAGCCTATTGCATTTTTGGCTCATCAGGACGTTGTTCCTGTTGCAAAGGGAACAGAAAATGACTGGGAGCATCCTGCCTTTGACGGCTACAACGACGGCAAATTTATTTGGGGCAGAGGCGCCCTTGATATGAAAAACCACCTCATAAGCCTCCTTGAAAGCGTCGAAACATTACTTGAGGAGGGCTATCAACCTGTCAGAAGCGTATATCTTTGCTTAGGTCACAACGAGGAAATTGTTTCAGGCGGTAACAACGGTGCAAGAGAAATTGCAGAAACCCTCAAAGCAAAGGGCGTTCACCTTGACAGCGTTATTGACGAGGGCGGTGCAATGCTCCCTGCTAATGTTAAAGGTATTCTCGAAGCAAACCTTGCGGGCATCGGCGTTGCAGAAAAGGGCTACGCAGATTTCAAAATCACAGTTAAATCCAAGGGCGGTCATTCCTCCCAGCCTCCAAAGCATACTGCTTTAGGCATACTTTCAAAAAAGGTTATCAATCTTGAAAATCATCAGTTTAAATCAAAAATTCTTCCCTTTGTATATCACCTTTTCAGTGATATAGGTAAGAGAACATCATATCTCGGCAGGGTTGTATTCTGCAACCTTTGGCTTTTAAAGCCATTACTGCTTAAGGTTATGAGTAGTATTCCGCCTGCGGCTTCACTTGTAAGAACAACCACAGGCGTTACAATGGCAAGCGGCTCCCCTGCCGCAAACGTTCTTCCGCAAAAAGCAAGCGTTACCGTTAATTTCAGAATTATGCCCGGTGAAACCATTGAGGATGTCAGACGCCATATTGAAAAATATATGGGCGGAGAAAATGTTGAAATTGAATTTATAAAGGGCAAGGAGCCGAGCCTTGTTTCTCCTACAGATACAAGGTCATTCGATACATTAAGACGTCTTACTGTTGCACAGGATAAAAAGAACATTGTTGCTCCCTATCTTGTTATGGGCGGAACCGACGCATATAACTATGAAATCGTATGTGAAAACATTTACCGCTTTTCTCCGTTTAAGGTTGATACTGCACTTCTTCTTACAACTCATTCAACAAACGAGAGAATTCCTATTGAACAGCTTACAGAGGGTGTAGCATTTTTCAAGCGTTACATCCGCATTATGACCGCTGAATAAACCAAATAGAGCGAATAAGGAGAAGCTATGGATTTTAAAGAAAGCACATTTATGTACGCAATAGGCGGAATAGTTGTACTGTTCGTTTTGGCACAGTCGCTTTTCTTCCTTATCAGAGCATGGAAGCAGGGCAAAAAAATCGGAATGAGCACCGAAACCCTTAAGGGTACGGTTACGCAATCAGCACTTTTCAGCATAGCCCCTGCTATCTCAATCGTTGCAACTGTTTTAACGCTTTCAGGTGCCTTGGGAATAGTCCTCCCTTGGATTAGACTTACCGTAATCGGTGCAATATCCTACGAGGTACCTGCGGCTGAATCTGCTATGGAGGCTTTGGGATATACAGGCGGACTTTCAACGGAAATTACATCACCCTTAGGCTTTTCAACTGCCGCTTGGGTTATGACCTTAGGCTCAATTATGCCTCTTGTAATCATCCCCTTTGCCCTTAAGAAGATTCAAAAAGGAATAGGCAAAGCAGTTAATAAAAACGGTGCCTGGGCTGATACTATGAGCGCCGCCGCATTTATCGGTCTTATCAGCGCCTTTGTGGGCAGAGCCATAGTCGGTCAGGGTGACAAGGCAGTTTTAGGCGACGGTGCAGGCATTCTTTCGGTCAGTGCACTTGTTATTTCAATGCTTGTTATGCTGGGCTTTATGCAGTTAGAAAAGAAAAAGGAAATTAAGTGGCTTCAGCCTCTTGCAATGCCTCTTTCAATGTTTATAGCTATGGGTGCCGTTATGCTTATAGCGCAGATATTGCCGGCTGATATTGCATGGCTTGAATGGAGGGGTTAATTATGAATGAATATAACAATAAAACTCATTTGTACGGCAGATTTTGGGTTATAACCGCTCTTTTCGGATTCATAATGATTCCTGTTGCTATCAGCGCTCATTTGAATGCTTTTCCCTCTGCGTCTGTTGTTTTAAAGGGACTTGCTCCTATTGCAATGCTTTTTTATCCCACGGCGGTAATTGAGGTTATGACCTATACTCCCCTGCTTGGTTCAGGCGCTACATATGTCAGCTTCATAACAGGAAATATAAATAACCTTAAGCTACCCTGCGTGCTTTCGTCATTAAGCTCCGCAAATGTTAGGTCAAACAGTGATGAGGGAGAAATTATTTCCACCATTGCCGCATGCACATCTTCCATAGTTACAACTATAATCGTTGCGGCAGGAGTTCTTCTATTCTCCCCTGTTCTGCCATATATTACTGACAAAAGCTCTCCATTTGCACCTGCCTTTTCACAGGTCGTTCCTGCACTTTTCGGTGCTTTAGGTATGAGCTATTTTGCTAAGCATTTTAAGCTGTCGGTAGTGCCTATTGCGGCAATCTGCCTGCTTTTGATGTTCAAGGGTGATTTGGCTGTAGGTGTACTTATTCCCGTAGGCGTAGTTGTATCTATGCTTTCGGCACATATTATGTTTAAAAAGGGATTTGTAAAATAAAACACATATATAAAAATTGCTCCGCAGAGAAAAATCTGCGGAGCTTTTTTACATTATTTAACAAATAATTTGTTTTTATCCTTTTCCCAAATACAAATCCAGCCTGACGGAATTCTTGCCCAAAGATTTCCGCTTGATGATAATTTTGTTTCAAGGACAGTGACCTTGGTTTTTGCTTTAAGATAGGCGTTATCCTTCAGACTTTTTGAAACAGCGTTTTTCTTTGCGTCTGCCGTAATATCATTAACCTTTTTTCTGCCTGTTTTTGCTCCTGCACCGTTGTATATTCCTCTGACATTAGTAAGTGAATACGTGCCGTTTTTAACAGTCGGCACAGAATAAATATTACTCTTGTCTTTTGGTCGCAGAACACCGTAAAAGGCAGTATAGCTATGCTTTATCTTTTTAATTTTCTTACCGTTCCAGTTTTGGTCATAGGAATAAAAATAGCTTGTATCTCCCTCTCCCGAAGCAACGGCAATATGACCGTAATTGTTACTTGAACTGATATCGCCGTTCCAAACTAAAATATCACCTTTTTCGGGAACAAAATCAGGTGTGTTGGAAATTTTTGTAAAATTCTTTTTCAAAGGCTCTCTGATGTCAAAATCAGTCCAGTAATCCCTTGCATTTCCCCAAGCGCCTGCTTTAATTTTGAAAACCTTATCGAGATAAAGCTTTACAAAATCAACACACTGCACACCGCTGACGCCGTCATAATCGATTTCCTGACCCAAATATTTTGAAATAAAGCTATCAAACGTCATTTTCGCAATCTTCCTTTTTCTCAAGATTCATTACGGCTGAAAGGCCTGCAGAGATTGCACAGACGCCTAAACCCACAAGAGCAGATTTAAGTATTGCCTTTTCCGCCGAAAAATCTACGACAGCCAAATTAACCGCAATGTAACCAAGAGCAGTTTGCAAAAAAGTTCTGACGGCTCTTTTAACAGTCATTTTCGTACATTTCATATCTCATTCTCCTTTTCCAAATCGTCAATTCTGTGATTAATAACCTTTATCTGTTCTTCAATAACAGGCATTCTTTCGGCAAAATTATTATGCTTGTCAACCTTTTGCTCCAGCTTTTCAAGTCTGTATGACGTCAGCTTTGATGATGTGAGTATTCCGCCGAAGGAGCCAATCACCGTACCTAATACAGATACAAGGGCAACTATTATTTCATTTTTCAAAAAATTATTTCCTTTCTATATTATTCAGAGCTGAGACTCCCTGTACCTATAATATTTTAGAACATATTATAAACAGTTCAAGCTACAGGGCTTTTTTGAGGACTTTAAATATAGACTGTATTGGCTATATTATTCATACAAATAAACTGCATATTTATTCATTTTTATGCATATTTATAATATTTTTCCAAATTCTATTGACATTACAATATGCTTGTGTATAATAAGTAAGATATAATTTTGAAATCGGAGTTTATGCATAAAAATGAAAAAAATATTCATTGACGGAAAAGACGGTACAACAGGTTTAAAAATATACAAACGCTTTGAAAACAGGGATGATATTGAGCTTATGCTAATCGACCCTGAAAAGCGAAAGGACGCAAAGGAAAGAGCAAGGCTCATTAACGAAAGCGACATTACATTTCTTTGTCTGCCTGACGCCGCATCTATTGAGGCAGTTTCCCTTGTTGAAAATGACAGGGTTAAAATCATTGACACATCAACGGCTCACAGAACCTTAGACGGCTGGGCATATGGCTTTGCAGAGCTAAGTGAAGACCACCGACGAGGAATAGAAACCGGCAACAGAATTGCAGTTCCCGGATGCTATGCAAGCGGATTTAATTCAATTGTTTATCCACTTGTTAAAAGCGGTTTTATTTCACCTGACTATGACATTGTGTGCTACGCATTAAGCGGTTACACAGGAGCAGGCAAAAAGGGTATTGCACAGTATGAGGACAAGGATAGGGATAAGGAGCTTGACTCTCCAAGGCTTTATGCACTTACACAGGAACACAAGCACTTGAAGGAAATGAAGGCTGTCAGCGGTTTATCAAAGATGCCGATTTTCTCCCCTATCATTTGCGATTACCCACAGGGAATGGTTGTTTCTGTTCCGCTTTATACAGACAAAATGACAAAAAAATACACCCCTGCCGACATCTGCGAAATGTTCAAGGAGCACTATAACGGCTCTGACATCGTAAAGGTTCGAGACCTTGGATATACAACAGGTATGATAGGCACAAACAACTTTGCCGACAGAGACGATATGGAAATTGAAATAAACGGAAATGATGACAGAATTCTCATTACCTCAAGATTTGACAATCTCGGTAAGGGTGCTTCAGGTGCGGCGATACAGTGCCTGAACATTGCAATGGGAATTGACGAAAAAACAGGACTTAACATAGGAGAATAAAATATGAAATTTATTAACGGCGGAATATGCGCCCCAAAGGGATTTAAAGCAAGCGGTACATACTGCGGAATAAAAAAGCCTGCAAATGACAACCCGAGCATTAAGCATAAAAACGACATTTGCCTTTTTGTATCTGACACAGTTTGCAACGCTGCGGCAGTTTACACTCAGAATAAAGTAAAAGGCGCACCCATACTTGTTACAAAGGCTAATCTTGAAAAAAGCGGCAATAAGGCATTAGCAGTAATTGCTAACTCAAAAAATGCCAACACCTGCAACGCTGACGGTGTTGAAAAAGCAAACAGAATGTGTGAGCTTGTGGCAAATGAGCTTAACATACCGCAAGAGCAGATTATTGTGGCAAGCACAGGCGTTATCGGTCAGGTGCTTCCCATTGAGCCTATCGAAAATGCTGTGCCCGTACTTGTAAAGGAGCTTGACTACGATAAAAACGAAGAAGCCGCAACTGCAATTATGACTACCGATACAATCAAGAAAGAATATGCTGTTGAGTTTGAAATTGACGGTGTAAAATGTATTGTCGGCGGTATGGCTAAGGGCTCAGGTATGATTCATCCGAATATGGCTACAACCTTGAACTTTATCACAACTGACTGTGCCGTTTCCTCTGAGATGCTTCAAAAGGCTTTAAGCGAAATAGTTAAGGTTACATATAACTGTCTTTCAATCGACGGTGATACATCAACAAACGATATGGTCAGCCTTATGTCAAACGGTTTGGCTGGTAACAATGAAATAGCAGACGAAAACAATAATTTTGAGATATTCAAATCAGCACTTTATGAGGTTATGGCTAATCTTACACGTATGCTTGCAAAGGACGGAGAAGGCGCAAGCAAGCTTCTTGAATGCAAATGCATCGGTGCTCCCGACAAGGACACAGCAATTACCGTTGCTAAAAGCGTTATTTGCTCCTCCCTGTTCAAAGCGGCTATGTTCGGTGAGGATGCCAACTGGGGCAGAGTGCTTTGTGCTATCGGATATGCAGATGCAGAATTTGACATCAATAAGGTTGATGTTGATTTGAGAAGCAACAAGGGTACTGTTTCGGTCTGCAGAAACGGTGCAGGAGTTGATTTTTCCGAGGAAAAGGCGGCGGTTGTCCTTTCAAGTGATGAAATATATATTGACATAAATCTTAATCAAGGCAACGAAGATGCAACCGCTTGGGGCTGTGACCTTACATATGATTATGTAAAGATTAACGGCGATTACAGAACCTGATAAATTAGTATTTGTCAAATTGTGTCTTTTTCCGTTATGCGTCGTTTCGTCAAAACAAATTACGTATTTAAACAAATTGCTACGCAATATGTAACAA
>JBJFHZ010000043.1:0-2796 GCA_051894075.1 Eubacterium sp. | reverse complement strand
AAATAGATTGAAAGGAGTCGATAATATATGACTAAAAACAGAATAATCATAATGGTTACAATTATAATGACAGTTGCAGCGATATTAGTCGGCTGTAATCAATCTAAAAATGCAAGTGAAATCAGCACTAAAGAAAACACAACTTTAGAAACTGCAACAGTTCAAGCAACCAATCAAGCATCGGTTGAAGCAACTGTTAATTCAACATCAACGGCGGTAGAATCTACCACGATGAAAAAAATAAATCAAGAGGAAAAAGAGTCATCCACTGCAAAGGTTACTACCACCCAAAAATCTAAAGTTGCAAACACAACCACAACTACAAAAAAGACTACCACCTCAACAAAACCGACTGCCAAGAAAGAAACAACCACCAAAAAGGTAACCACTACAAAAAAGGTTACAACAACAGAAAAACCATATTTCTGTGATGAGGGTGGAACACATCATTCCTGCGAAGTCGGAATAGGCGGATGGATAAACACCTATGAACAAGCACAAAACAACGGTCTTGAATACATAGCTGCTCATAACACGTCCGGAAACTTTGAGGTGCAACAATGCTTACAATGCGGCAAATACACCGTATATGTAAGATTAGATTAAAACAGAATAAATCAAACGAAAGAGCTGAAGAAATTCGGCTCTTTCTTATTTTTACGAAAGGATGAATCAATTTGAAAAGTGTAATAAATAAAATACTTTCAATGCTCCTTGCAATAATTATGGTCATAGGTGCATTTCCTATTACAAGTTTTGCAGGAACTTATATCACCGATATGAATAGTGATGCCAATTTCGGTGTAGTAAGCGGAAGTTATTCCGATTATGGACATGAGCTTCATTATGCCAAATACGATGGAAAAACATATATCGTATTTTGTGCGCAGTATGGCAAAACATCTCCCAACGGCAGTTCCTATGAATTTGGAAAGGACTTCAAAACCTATGTAAACAATTACGGAGATACATATAAGCAAATTGCAAAATATATCTCTTTTGGTTACACGATGCAATACGGAGATGGACTTCCAAGTACAAAGGCAGAAAAAATTGCTGCTTGCTGTACTCAACAGTATGTATGGGAAACACTCGGTGTAAATCCTACACGATCATCTTGGGATAGCACATATATGAGTGATTCTCTATATAAATCTTGGCTGAAAAACACAGAGGATTTAATTGACATCTATTATAACAAGAAGCCATCATTCAACAAAACAACAAAGGAAATCAATCTCGGTAGTTCAACTACCCTTACCGATTCAAACGGCGTATTCAAGTATTACCCTTCCTTCAATAAAACTGTTGATAAGGTAACTTTCAAACACACAAATGGCGAAAACACTCTTTTAATTTCTGTTGCAGAGGATTGCACGAAGCACGATGTATCCTTCAATTCGGCAGCATATAAAATATTTATGGGATTGCCTAATGGAGATGCATATAACGCAGATGAAATGAATTATGTGTATTTCAAATTTGAAGATGACGGCGTACAAAATGTTATGTTTTCATACTTTGTCGATCCGCAAACATTTTATTTAGATGTTGATGTAACATTCGGAAATCTTGAAATCCACAAAACATCGGAAGATGAAAAGATTTCAAACATTATATTTACAGTAAAAGGCAACGGCAAGACTTACACTATGAAAACCAATGCAAATGGTGTTGCAACATTATCTAATATCCCCATTGGTACATACACGATCAGCGAGGAAGATATTGTACGCTATGTTAAGCAAGCAACACAGAATGCAACAGTAACCGATGGAGGCACTGCAAAGGTATATTTTAATAACGAGCTTAAGAAAGGCAACATAAAGATTCAGAAAAACTGTGAGGATAATCTCAAATCAGGTCTGACATTTAATGTTACCGGAAGTGACGGCTCATCATACAATGCCACCACCAATTCAAACGGCATTGCCGAAATCAACAATATTCCTGTTTACGATGTTAATAACAACAAAATCACCTACACCGTTAAGGAAACAAATGTGCCGATTAAGTATGTTACACCCGATAATCAGACGGTTACACTTGAAGCCGACAAGACCTCAACAGTAACATTTAACAATATCCTTAAAAAGTTCAGGGTAACTGTTACCAAGAGTGATATTGAAAAAGGACATGCACAGGGTGATGCCAAGTTAAGCGGAGCAGTTTATGGTATCTATAAAGGAGAACAGCTCGTTGATACCTATACAACTGATGAAAACGCATCTTTCACAACAAAATACTATGTTTGTGATGATGATTGGACTATCCGTGAAATCACGGCAAGCGAGGGATATTTGCTTGATACCCGTGTGCATAAAGTCGGCGCTGAGCCTAAGCTCTATACCGTTGAATTCAATGACACGGCAAATGCAGTAACAGAACAGGTCATCAAAGGCAACATTGCAATAATTAAGCATACTGATGACGGCTCTACTCAAATAGAAACTGCTGAAAAAGGAGCAGAGTTCCAAATCTATCTTAAATCGGCAGGCTCCTTTGTTAATGCAGACAAAGACGAAAAAGATACTATTATTTGCGACGAGGACGGTTTTGCAAGTTCAAAACTTTTGCCCTACGGTGTTTACACAGTACACCAAACAAAAGGTTGGGACGGACGAGAGAAAATCAAGGACTTTGATGTGTTTATCAATTCGGACGGAAAGACCTATAAATTCCTTATCAACAACGCAAACTTTGAAAGCTATCTCAAGGTTGTAAAGCTTGATAAGGAAACAGGAAAACAGATTGCATACGAGGGTGCGGCTTTTGAAATATATGATAGTGACGGAC
>JBJFHZ010000042.1:0-2828 GCA_051894075.1 Eubacterium sp. | reverse complement strand
AACAGGCAGATTTGGATTTTCTACGCCTTTGAACATAATCTTGCAGAGATAGTAGTACATATATGAAAGCTGTTCACTTGAAACCGCCTTAATCTGATGCTCAAAGCTAAAGTCAAGCCCGTTGTCGTCAGGCCGGTGGGAAACAGTTAGGTACATTGCCTGTGTTGTTGCACCGTTTTCATACCACTTTGTTTTGTATTTAATATCTCCCAGCTTTTCAAGGCTCTGTGACCTTAGTGAAAGGGGCTGATATGTTAATGACATCGGCTCATATGTGTGACCAGGTTGATTCTTATAAACCTTACTGCGGTGTGCAAAATATGCAACAGGGTCGTAGTTTGCATGGCGGAACATTTGGTTTTGCATATCCCTTATTATGTGAATACCCTCAATAAAAGTTTTGTCCTCAGGAATAATAACACGGCATGGAAAAGAGTGAATTCTTGTACCGCCGCACTTCTTTTCCTTAAGAGTTGCCCTTCTTGCAATGGCTGTGTTAATAGAAACATCATTGCTTCCGTTCATCTTGTGGAAATATGTGTGCAGTCCCATAATAAGCAGGCTTGCCAGAGAAATGTGATTGTTCTCGCAGAATTTAATAAGCCGCTGTGTAGGCTCTTCTTCAAGATGAAATACATCAAGTGCAGAGTCCACGGAGTCGGAAACATTTATTGCTGTTCTTGCATTGGGATTGCCTGTGCGTTCTCTTTCTTCATAAAGCTTTTTTGTGCCGTCTATTCCGTTGTAGATTGGTTCGGATGATTCAATGAGTTTTTCAAAAAATTCCGTGTCCCTGTCTTTTGCCTTACATCCTGCCTCATAGGCAAGGTCCTTTTCAAGCTGTTCAATGTAAGAGGACATATCCTTTGGATATGGTACATTATCGAATTTGGAGTTGCAGTAGATTTCGATAACATCCTTTAAAAAGCAGATGAGCGACTGTGCGTCCATCGTAAGATGGTCAACCAAAAGATAAACACCGCTGTAACCGTCGGGCATTTTTATCATAACAATTCTGTTCATCGGGGCGTCCTGATTTACAAAGGGAATACGAGTCCATCCCCTCATAATATCCTCGGCTTCAGCCATAGTTTTGCCGGTAAAATCCCGAAATTCAATATCCCTTTCTTCTCTGTCGGCAACATACTGATACCATGTTCCGTTCTCGTCCTTTGTAAATCGCAGACGCATTGATTCGCATCTTTCGTATGCCTTGTAAATCGCCTGTTTTAAAGCGCCAAAGTCAAGTTCGGTTTCGATTGTCAAGCTTGTACCAATATTGACGACCTCACTTTTTGGGCAAATGTCCTTGTAAAATATGTGAAATTTTTGTGCCGCTGTCAAAGGGTAAACCTTATGTCCGTTATGTGTGTCCATTTATGTTCCTCCGATAATTTTATAAAGTACCGATTCTCAGGCATTTATGTCTTAACAGGCTTCCCCTCAACAGAGGGGTATGCTCCTTTTGATTAAGCGCAACTAAATCTTTTGCAGGGTTGCACAGCTTATTTGTTTTTGCTGTCAACAATCTCTTTAAACCTTAACGCCTTATCAATACTGCCCTCAATCTTCAGCTTTTGCGTTGTAAAGGCAAGCACAGGGTTCATTTTACCCTCGGAAATCTTGCGCAGAGTGTCAGCACTGCAAATGAAGATTGCGTCACGGTCGTAGTATTCGTATGGCTCAATATTCAGCTTTCCGTCCTTGACCTCTACATAGAAGATGCCCTCTCCCTCACCTGTAATGTTAAACTGAAAAGCAAGATGCTCCTTGATATCGCTTACATCAGCATTGATAAACTTTGCTTTAATTTCGGAAAAGAATTCTGCGTATGTCATTTTAATATCCTCCTGTTTTCGACCGACGGTCGATAATATTACAATAATAAAATAGCACTATTTTAGCGCACCGTCAATCCTTTTTTTACTTTTTAAAAGTTTTTAAAGCTAAAAAATCAAAAAGCCGTATCTGTATAAAGATATATTGCCTTTTTTATCGCTTTTGTGATATAATTCTAGTATTATAGCAACGGAGACGGTAAGATGCCCAAAAAAGAAAAATACAATAAAATTTTAGACGCACTTCAGGGGCTGTTGGAAAGCAAAGAAATCTGCTCTATTTCTGTAAGTGAAATTGCGCAAAAGGCAGGAATAGGCAAAGGAAGCGTGTATTATTACTTTTCTTCAAAGGAAGATATACTTGAAGCCCTAGTTGAACGCAACTACAAAAAGCCCATTGAAACAGCAAAAAATCTGACAAAGCAGACAGATGTTTCCCCTTTTACAAGAATGGCAATGATTTTTCAGGCTTGCAGAAATTCATCATCTGCCTTTTCTGCCAAAAATTCACTGCCGTCCCTTAGCAACACAAACGAGCAGGCTCTTTTGCACCAGAAATATATCAGTCATTTAGTATCTGAGTTAAAGCCGGAGCTGACTAAAATTATTGAGCAGGGAATTGAAACAGGCGATATACACTTTGAATATCCCTCTGCACTCGCAGAAATTGTACTGATTATACTATCTGTCAAACTTGATAACACAATAGTTCCTTCCACCTCTCAGGAGATTGAAGAAACTATTTTAGGGCTTATTGCTTTGTTGGAAAAAGGAACTGACAACCCAAAGGGTTCATTGAATTTTCTCACGGAATACACATAATTGTGTAAGGAAACACAGCATTGGTTATACCCAAATATTACAAATAGCTAAAAAATAAAACGCACAACAAAATAAAACGCACAGCAAAGCCGAGAAAATCAGCATTGTTGTGCGTTTTTTAGCATTTTGGATTTTATATTTTTACGTTTTATATTTTACTTATTTAAT